>DATEGV010000131.1:0-9369 GCA_035279925.1 Ktedonobacterales bacterium
TGGCAGCTCGTCCGGCGTGGCGTGCGACGGTGAGGCTAGAACGTCGTCAGGCGTCATGGAAGTTCCCCGGCTAGCAACGCGCGAAGCTCTGCCGCTTTCTCCTCAGGAAACGAGTCGTTCATCCAGAATCCCCAGGCCATCTCGCTACTGGCGGCCAGCTTGAGCTTGCCGGGCGCTCGCCCGACCGGCAGCAACTCGATATGAAAGTGGAAGCGCGGATCGTCGAGCTGGTGCAGCGCAAGCATGTAGGGCATCGGCGCGGCGTAGGCGGCGTTGTAGGCGCGAATCAGTCGCGGTAGAATCGTGGCCAGCTCGCGCGCCTCATCGCCCTCACCGGGGAGGCCGGTCGCGGCGGGGAAGTGCCGGCGTGGCGTGAGCCGCACCTGATAGGGATAGCGAGCGTACGGCGGGACGAACCCCAGCCAGTGCTCGCCGGCGTGTACGACGCGCGGACCCTCGCGCTCGGCGCGCGTCTCGGCGCAGAACGGGCAGCCCGCCCGCTCCCCCTCCGCGCGCTCGATGGCGGCAAGCTCGCGCACGATCACATCCGGCAGGACGGAGATGGCGTAGGTCTGGCCGTGAGGATGGAACTGCGTCTGGCCGATCTCCGCGCCGCTCGTCTCCCAGGTCATCACGCAGGCGTAGCGGGGGGCCAGGTCGGCGTAGACGCGCCGCCAAAGGCCGATGACGGCCAGCGTCTCCTCGATCGTGAGGTCAGCGAAGGCGCGCTGGTGATCGGCGCTGTAGATCAGGATGTGGCACTCGCCCGCCGGCGCGGTGAACGCGGGAAAGTCGTTGGGGCGGATCCATGTCTGACTTCCCGGCGCGACACGCCCTTCGGTCAGGTCCGCGCAGAAGGCGCACTCCGCGCTCAACTCGCGGCGACGCATGCGGGCAGGCGACTGACCGGTGTATTCGCCGAGGAACGGATTCCAGACGAGGCGCGCGTTGGGCGCGGATGGCGAGGCTTCGGATGGCGAGGCGTCTGGCTCATGGTCGGGCATACCGGCTCTCCCGTGTGGGTACAGCGGTCCATCGCATGAGAGTATAGGCGCGCGGGCGAGCGCCCGCCAGGTGGCTCGTGGAGCGGAGCAGGCCGCGCAAGCTGGCACATAAATTGAAGTGTGCTCACACGAACACGCCCTCAGCATTCCTTACGGATGTCTCCGCGTGTGGCGATGACACGCCTCCGTGACGCCTCCGGCGCGCTCGCCCTCACGCCTTCTTTCGCGTCTTCATGGAGGAGAGAATATGCACCTGGCGCTCGCGGATAGTTTTCCCGTCTGGCTGCGCGCGACCCACTGGATCAATGTCTTGTTCATGGGGTTCCTCATCCGCGCCGGCATCCAGATCCTCGGCTCGTTCCCGCGCCTCTACTGGAACGATCACTGCAAGCCCGGCACAGAGTGGCTGCGCTTCACGCGCAAACAGCAACCGAAAGACCGCATGTGGACGACCCTGGAGGAAGAGCTTGAAGTGCCGACCGTCATGGGGCAGCCGGGCGGCAATAATCTTGGGCTGGGGCGGCACTGGCACTTCTTCGCCGCCATCTTCTGGATGCTCAACGGCCTCGTCTACCTCGTGCTGCTCTTCGCCAGCGGCGAATGGAGCCGCCTCGTGCCGACGACCTGGCGCATCTTCCCGAACGCCTGGCAGACGATGGTCGCCTATCTCACGTTCCACGCGCCGTCGCAGTCGCTCTACATCGGCGTCTACGATCCCCTGCAACAGCTCTCGTATTTCGCCGTCGTCTTCCTGCTCGCGCCGTTCCTGATTCTGACGGCGGCGGCGCAGTCTCCGGCCGTCGAGGGGCAGTTCCCGTGGTATCCCAAACTCTTCGGTGGGCGGCAGGGCGCGCGTAGCCTGCACTTCCTGGGGCTGCTCGCCTTCCTCGGCTTCATCGTAATCCACACGGCGATGGTCTTCCTCACGGGGCCGCTGCACAACTTCGGCGACATCATCATGGGGCAGCACACCTCACATCAGGGCGCGGCGCTGGCTATCGGCCTCAGCATCATCATCCTGATCGTCGCCATCTACGCGCTCACTTCGTGGCTCTCGAAACGCGATCCGCGCGCGGCGCAGAAGCTCCTGAGCGCATTCATCCGGCCGCCGATGAAGATGCTCTCACGCGCCTCGGAATCCAAGCAGCGGCAGCCGCTGGAACAAGTCTCGGAGTTCTTCATCGTGAATGGGCAGCCGCCGAGCAGCGCGGAGTTCCTACAGCTGCTGTGGAGTGACTTCGCGGACTACCGGCTGGAGATCGGCGGTCTGGTCGAGCGGCCGCTATCGCTCTCAATCGCGGACCTGCGCGCGCTACCCAAGCAGACGCAGGTGACGCGGCACAACTGCATCCAGGGCTGGACCTCCATCGGCGAGTGGGGAGGAGTCCCGCTCCGCGAGATCGTGAAGCTGGCGCAACCGGCGGGCAACGCGCGCTACCTCGTCTTCCGCTCGTTCTCGCTCGACACGTCCGGCAACCAGTTCTTCGAGTCGGTGCGGCTGGACATTGCCGAGCACCCGCAGGCGCTGCTGGCCTATGAGATGAACGGCCACTCGCTGCCTCTCGCGCACGGCGCGCCACTGCGGCTGCGGCTGGAGAACCAGCTCGGCTTCAAGATGGTGAAGTGGCTCAAATCCATCGAGTTTGTGGAGAGCTTCCGCACGGTGGGCGAGGGGCTGGGCGGCTCGCGCGAGGAGAACAAGCACTACGAGCAGTCGGTGCCGATCTAGCGCGCGAGGTGGCGCGGAACAGGGACGCGCGCATGCTGGGTTTGGTTGGGCTCGGCTCGGCGTGGAAGCAGACTGATCAATCCGCTACCGCGCGATTAGCAACCGCGCGACATGGACACCCTGCGTTCAGCACGGCGCCTGCACGCCAGAACACGTCGAGTACAGGTGTATCCAATGCGGCGAAACGAGCGCGGACTGATGAGGATCGTGAGAGACGACCAACACCACTAACGCAATGAGACCCCACATCGCGGGGTCCGACATGATGTGAAGGTTTCGACCTAACACGGGTCGAAGCGCGCGGCAACTGGTGTGTGTAACGGGTGAATTCATCTAGGTAGCCAGCCTTTCGGAGTTGCGGTTGAGACATTTCACGACGTTGCTTGATGTTTCTTGTCACCCCGGAGAACCGAGCGAATCCAAACTTGCGCTCATTTCAAAGAATCGCTGGGCAGGAGCAGCAAGCGCGGGAAATTTGTATGTATGGGCTACGTCAAGCGCCTTGCGGAAACTGTTCCTCGCGCCCAGGAGTTCTCCGCGGGCGGTCTGTTCGTCCCCTAGTTCGCTGTAAGCTTGGCAGAGGAGAGCGGAATCACCCAACTCTGAGGCCTTATGGATCGTTGCGGCAATGACTTTGAGACTATCCACGGCTGGGGTGCGCGCAACTCTGCCGAAACGAGCGTCTAATAGCATGGCGAGACCCTCTCCTGAGGGATCCTGGAGAGTCTTGGTCATCGTTGACCGCTCGCTGTAGGATTGGGCGAAGCGCATATAGCGATCTGCCATATTGCTCGACGAAGGATACGTCTCCGCAAGGTCAAGCGCAATGTTCCCACACAGAATTTGGATGCGCACCAGAGACAAGGGAGATCCCAGTTGAGCGTAGAGCTGGCAAGTCTGTTTCGCATGGTTCAACGCAGGCTCGAGATGGCCTCGTTGACGTTCAAGGAGGGCATACGCCCACAACATATTTGCGACGGTCATCTGGTCGCTCGCACTATCCGCCAGAATCGAAAGGGCAGGTTTCAAACATGCCTCCACCTGCGCATACTGAGCTAAGAAGAAGTGGGCTAACGCCTTATCAACAAGCACGTGAGCCATGAAGGTGAGATCGGCGGGATCGTTTTGTTCACTGATCGTTCCCTGGAGCAACTCCAGACAAGCCATGAAGTCCGATACAGCCGGGACAAAGCGGGAATGCGTGCGATAGAGCGATCCCCTGAGATAAAATAACTCGATGGGCGCATCAATATCCTTCAAGCGGAGTGACAGCTCCAACGCTTCGTCGAGACACCCTATCGCTCGTAGATGATCCCCGGTTGCTGTGTGGGCCATCGCCAGGATATAGACAATGATGAGTCGCTGGCGGAGCGATACGCGGGATGTCATAAATGGGGAGACGAGCGCGTACGCGAGTAGGTATGCGGTAGTTCCGCGAAGTGGTGGTTTTACGCTACTGTACGCTTGCTGTATCGCGACAGCGGCGGCAGAGGAGTAGCCTGGCTCGCTGCGCCACTGTACAGCATCAGGGATTAGTAGGGATGAATGCCTAGACATGGGGTGTCATCCTCGACAGCTGTCTTAACCGCCGAGACCTTCGGCTGGTTGAAATGGGTTTCATCATATCACCGTAGCCCCGATGCGCGTACCGCAACGCCATTCGACATCGTTAGGGATCTACTGGTCCAAACGGGAGATGGCTGTCTGTAATTCGACTCGCAGGTCGTTACAAGCATACCTGCCTCTTCTTTCCGCCTCATCGAGGATCATCAATCCAATGCGAAATAGGGTGCGAGCATGGCCATACATGGCATGGGCGCTCTCTATGAGACCGTAAAGGCACAAGCACTCGGCAGTAGCTTCGAGGTCGTCAACTTCCAGGGCCATTTGAACCGCGTCGTCCGCGCATCGTTCGGCCATTTCATACTCGGATCGGTCGAGATGGTCCATTGCCGTCAAGTAGAGCGCATACAAGTGAGTGTCAGCCTCTGTCGCGGCGCCCACAAACTGTCGCCATTCCGATTCCAGTATGTGCGTGTCGTCGGAGACCGGCCAGAAATCTTCACTCGTTTGCTTGATTGACTCCAACGAAAGCCCATCGAATGCGATCGCCAGTTTCGTTCGATCTATCGAATGCCGCAACGAACCGCCATCGTTAGTTTGTGAAGATTCAGCGGGTTCCGAGAGAACATCAGAGCCGGAGAGCCAGGACGCTTCAAGATAGGGGCTGAGTCCCAAGATCATCCCCTCAAGAACGGCATCTGACTCGGCGTAGCCAAGAATCGTCGCAACGGCGTCAAAGTCCTTCCGATGCAAACCACTTGAGTAGAGAAACAACGCTTCCTCTCTTGCGAAATGGCGCTGCTCGTCTGTGTTATCACTTTCGTTGCTCACGAATATGGGGCTAGGCATGATGGGCTAACCTCTCTCGTCTGGCACTGTGTCTTGGAGTGGATAATCGCGAAAGTATGCGGCGCGCAGGCGATTGAGGGCCCGATGAAGACGTGTACGGGCGGCGCCAGGCCGGATCCCAAGAAGCCGAGCGGTCGCGGCGCTGTCGAAGTTGGTCTGTATGGAGGCGTTCAACACGCCCTGGTCCATCGGATCCAGAGTAAGCATGAGTGCTTTGGCCCGTTGCAGGTGGACGGTGTGGTCGTGCGCGGCTTGTTGGTGAACCATGAACTCCTCCGGTTCCAAGGAGGCGTCCATTGAGCCATTGAGGAGCAGGCGGAAGATGAACCGGTCGCGCATATCATTGCGAATGGTGTCTTCGACCTCGCCAACGAGAGCCGCCGCGACATCCGGCGCGAACGGGACTTCTGTCACTGACCGGCGATAAATTGTGGTACGACGACGGCGTAACAGATTGAGGGCAAGGCCAACAATCCAGGCCTTTGCCGACCGTGTGATGTTGTAGTTCTGTGAAGATGTCTGGACCTCGATGTAGGCGTCCGCCAGGACATCAAACGCCACTCGCTCCGCTTCCTGCCGATTGGTGGCAAGCCCCATTTGTAGGATGTACGGCCTCAGCATTTGGGCGAGGTCAGGGTAATGATTTCTGAAGCAGGTTTCAAGCATTACTCTAGCAATTGCTGTTTCAGGGCCAGTATCCTGCTTGATACTCTTCCGCTTGCTCGCGCGGCCTTCGGGATCCGACGTTGATTCCATGCGACGCTCCTCTGTGACGGCGCCAAGACGATGACGATATCGAAGTGCGCGGGAGAGGGCCATAATGGATATTCGCATGTAGCGAGAAATTGTTACAGGACGCTTGGTAGACATCCTCCTATCTCCGCACAGTAAAGGGCTATGCGTCATGCGTGGGTGTGGCCGCGGGCGCCTTCGACCGGTCGCGCCAGAGCGCGCGGAACTCGCCTGGGAGGAACAGTATCGCCAGCAGGGCCACGAGGATCTGCTCCACGAGATTGAGGAACCGGTAGAGCAGCAGCCCACTCACCGCGCCCGCCGCGCTCAGCCCTAGGGCGACTAGCGCGCCCGCGCCGCTGGCCTCGCTCGATCCCAGATCCGTGGGGATGGGGATGATCGTGGAGACCGCGAGACTGAAGAAGCTGGCGGCGAGCGCCTCGGTCCAGGCGATCCCGCTCAATCCCAGGCCGCGGATCACGACATAAAGCGCGAGGCCGCTGAAGACCATATACAGCGCGCAGGCCAGCGTGCTCACGGCGATGACCTGTGGATGCAGTAGCGTCTCCTCACCCCGCGCGAACTGTTGGAGCTCGTGAAGGGCCCCTTGCACCCAATTCCAGCGCAACGCGCGACGCGCCCAGCGGGGTACGCGCGGATCACGTAGCGCCACTCCAGCGGGCCGCGGGGCGAGCGCGGCCGGCCCGGGCGCCTTGGTCGCGAGCGAGGCGGTGTCGTCGGGCGAGGCGTCGGCGACCTGGATGGCGTCGGCGAGGTGTGGGTGATGGCGCCAGCGTGTGAACGCCCAGGCGAGTAACACGAACAGGAAGGTCCCGATGAGGATCAGCGGGCGAATCCAGGTCCAGCCGTCTATGCCGATGATGACGATGCCGGCCAGCGCCACGGCGACCTCAAGCACCGAGATAAGCAAGGACGAGGAGGAGGCGCGGCCGAAGTCGGCGCCTTGCTCGCGGGCGAGGATGTAGTCGGGAACGAAGTTGCCCACGGGAATATTCTTGCTGACCTCACCCAGGGCGTAGGCGAAGATCTGTGTGCGCAGCGGGATCCGCAGGCCAAGCCGCGTCAGCAGGTAGCGCCACTGCGCGCAACGCACGATCTCATAGCCGCCCATCAAGAGGAAGAAGGCGATGAGGGAAGCCGGGTGGAAGTGCGTGATGAGACGCAAGGCCCGCTGTGGACCGGCGACGAGGATCAGCGCGACCAGCAGCGCCACGCCGATGACGACCGGCAGGAAGAACTTCGGCTGGATGATCGCTCTTACGGCGTGTCTCATGGCGTCCTTGCGCTTCTTCCTCGCTGCGCGCGGGGGGCTATCCCGCGTTGTATGCGTATTACCACACGCCGCGCGAACATGGTAACTGGCGCGATTCGATGGTCCGCGTTCTGGTACGGATGGTGCTACCTATCCTGGTACGACACATTGAATGACGTAGACGGTGGCGGCGCGTACGGCGCGGCGCTTGACGGGCCAGTTAGTTGTGGAAGGAAACAGGAACGCGCATGGCAAAGACAGCTTCGGACATTATGATGGAGCGCCTGGTGGATTGGGGCGTAGACACCATCTTCGGCCTGCCGGGCGACGGTATCAACGGCCTCTTTGAGGCGCTGCGCACACATAAAGACAAGATCAAGTTCATCCAGGTGCGGCACGAAGAGGCGGCGGCCTTCGCGGCCTGCTCCTACGCCAAGTTCACCGGGCGGCTGGGCGTCTGCCTGGCGACGAGCGGTCCCGGCGCGATCCACCTGCTCAACGGTCTCTACGACGCCAAGATGGACGGCGCGCCGGTCCTCGCATTGACGGGGCAGCAGTATAGCGACCTGCTTGGCTCGCACTACCAGCAGGAGGTCAACCTGCTGGCGCTCTATGAGGATGTCGCCGCGTACAACCAGCAGGTGCAGGGTTCCAGCGATGTCTACAACCTCGTGAACACGGCCTGCCGGGTGGCGCTCTCGCAGCGCACTGTGGCGCATATTACCTTCCCCATTGACTATCAGGTGGAGGCGGGCAAAGAGCAGTTCTACGCCGAGCCGGGTGGCCCAGCGCGCTCGGCCAACGACGTGTCACAGTACGCGCCGGGCTTCTATGTTACCAATGGACACAACGGCAACGGCCACGCGCAGATGCAGCCGACGGCTCCGGCGCCCGGCGCGGAGCAACTTCAAAAGGCGGCGGCGATCCTCAACGCGGGACAGAAGGTGGCGATCCTGGCGGGACACGGCGCCATCCATGCCCGCGCGGAGCTCGAACAACTCGCGGACCTGCTGGCGGCGCCCGTCGTCAAGCCGCTGCTCGGCAAGAGCGCCATCTCCGATGACAGCCCGTTCAGCATGGGCGGCCTGGGCCTGCTGGGCACGCGCCCCAGCGAGGACGTGATGGAGCAGTGCGATACCCTGCTCATCATCGGCAGTTCGTATCCCTACCCCAGTTATCTGCCGAAGCCGAGCCAGGCGCGCGGCGTCCAAATCGAGATTGATCAGGCGCGGGTCGGCCTGCGCTTCCCCGTCGAGGTAGGGCTGGTCGGTGATTCGCGCGCGACGTTGCTGGCGCTGCTGCCTCTGCTCCAGCGCAAGAGCGACCGCGGTTTCCTGGAGATGGCGCAACAGGGCATGCGCGACTGGAACCGCGTCATCGAGATGGAAGGCACGCGCATGGATGTGCCGATGAAACCGCAGGTCGTGGCGCACGCGCTCAACAAGTACGCCGCCTCCAACGCCATCGTCTGCGGCGATAGCGGGGCGAACACGACGTGGATCGCGCGCAACTTCTACTGCACCGGCGAGCGGATGTTCTCTTGCTCCGGCAACCTCGCGACGATGGCCCCCGGCCTGCCCTACGCGGTCGGCGCGGCGGTCGCGCATCCCGACCGGCAGGTGATCGCGTTCCAGGGCGACGGCGGCTTCACGATGCTGATGGGCGAGATGATTACCGCCGTCAAGTATAACCTGCCGATCAAGGTGATCCTGATGAACAACCACTATCTCGCGCAGATCAAATGGGAGCAGACCGTCTTCCTGGGCAACCCGGAGTACGGCGTGGACTTGCAGCCGGCGGACTTCGCGGCCTGGGCGCGGGCGGCGGGCGCGCAGGGCATTCGCGTGGAAGACCCGACGAAGATTGACCAGGTGATGCAGGAGTTCCTGGCGCTGCCCGGACCGGCGGTGCTGGATTGCATCGTGGACCCGGACGAGCCGCCGCTGCCCGCGAAGATCAAGCCGGAGCAGGCGCTGCACTTCGCGCAGGCGCTCGCCAAGGGGACGCCGCAAGGCCCACGGCTCGCGCTGACCGCGTTCCGCGACAAGATTGACCAGATCCTCGCGGACCAGGAGGGCAAGGGCATCGTCGGCAAGGCGATGGAGAAGATCGGCGACGCGCTGAGCTAGGAGGGAACAGACCTCACCCCCCCGCCCCCTCTCCCGCTAGGGCGAGAGGGAACCAGACGAGTGCCTCCGCGCTCCCACGAGGAGAGGCGG
>DATEGV010000132.1:0-7973 GCA_035279925.1 Ktedonobacterales bacterium
TTCCGGTACCCACTGACCTGGGATCGAGCGAGGCGAGCGGGGCGGGGGCGCTGGTCGCGATGGGGCTGACCGCCGCCGGCGCGGTGAGCTCTTTGCTGCTCTATCGCTTCCTCAATCTGATGGAGCAGATCGTTGTCGCCCTGCTGGCGATCCTCGCGCTGCCAGGCGCGTTCCGCGCGATGTGGCGCGCCCGTCCGACGGCGAGCGCGTCTCCCCCCAGGTCAGCGTGATCGGCTATTACCCCAGCGTCAGCGGCGTCAGGTGGACGGGGCTGCCGACGAGCGCGAAGCCGACCCCCACCTTATCGTTAGGTTGCAGGTTGCTGTTGCTCACCATATAGGCAAGCTGGAACCAGCCGGAGTTACCCACGCACGTTCCCGTATAGTTCGACGGCAACTGGATGGTCGCCGTCAGCCAGAGCCCGTTGAACGGACGGTAGGGCGCATACCATCTGGTAAAACTGGAGCCGACCGCGGCGATGTCGCCATCTTGCGTGGACATACCCGTCGGCGTCGGCGCGTAGGAGATCGGAATCGTCGTCCCTTTAGGAACGCTGCCCGCCGGCGGCACGATGCTGATATAGATATTGCCGGTGGCGCCGTACTGTTTCTGGTAGCCGTCACCCACATCGAAGAGGCTCACCGTCACGCTGCGCCCGGCGTAGTCGCTGGGAATGCACGCAAGGTCCACACACGAATACTGGATACCGTTGCTCTGCACGCAGGAGGTCTGTGGGTAGTTTTGGTTCGGCTGTCGGCTGCTGAGCGCCGCCTGGAAGACGACATCCATGTTGTTCCAGGGGAAGATCGCCAGGTTGGGCACCGTCTTGTACTGCCCGGCTCCCAGGCCGTTGCCGTCGTTGCCACAGTTGACCGGATTGGCGGGATTGGCGGTGTCGCAGAGCTTGAGGGCGAAGGAGTGGCTGCCCCAGCCGTCGGTGACCGTAGACGTGTAGTTGTCGCCGTTGGCAGTCAGACCGGTCGCCTCGATCACAAGCCGGTAGAGACGTCCACCTTGAAGGCCGCCGGTGCCGCCGACATTGAGGCTCAGTTTGCACCAGCGCAGCACACACAGAGGGCTGGCGCCGCCCGGATAGGAGCTGTCGTTCGAGAGGGCGGGGTTGACGCAACCCTTCCCGTACTGGATGGCGCCGTTGTAGGCGTTCTGCGTCGTCGCTCCGGCGTAATAGGGGTCATAGACCGTCTGCGGGATGTTCTGGTAGCCGGACTCTGGATTGAGCTGCGTCCCGAATGAGCCGCAGTGATTCCACACGTCGTTGCTCGTGCCGTCGTAGGGATGAAAGACCTGCGAGAAGACCTTGACATCGGAGCTGCGGTCGTACTGGCTGTTCACCTGATAGACCGTGTACGTCAGGTCGAAGTAGAAGAGAGGCGCGTCCAGATTGGAGCCGTCGAAGGACGCATGTCCGTTGGCGCCAAGCCCCTCGCCGTTCGGCCCTTCAAAGTAGTTCGAGGAGCCGCCCAAAAAGTAGTCGAGCGTGTTGCCGCCGTTGTTGTCCTGCGGAACGTAGTTGGCGTTGTACACCCAGAGCGAAGCGGCGGCCATATCCGACGCGACGGAGATCTCGAAGTTGTAGCCGCCGGGATGCGCGGAGTTGACGGTGGCCGGACCGCTGTAGCCGTCGGGCTGGTAGTCTGGGTTACCCGCCTTGGCGCCGGGAACAGGCTTGCCGCAGTACTGCGTGATCGGCTGGTCGCTCGTGTAGTTGGGATGGTCGGTGGAGATGCCGTTGTAGCTGGTGTAGGCGTCGAAGCCGTTGTTGGGATCCAGGTACGGCGCGGGAATGCCGGGGTAATTGGTGAGGTAGGACGGCCCCTCCTCACAGTAGACCATCGGGTCGCCCTGCTCCTTGAGTTCCGCCGGCCCGTTCAGGGATTCGAGGAAGCCTTGCAAATGGTTACTGGCTGAGGTCGGGTCACATGCGCTGGTATTACTGTTCAGGGAGTTGCCTGGCGAGCATTCGAGCGAGTCGCCCGCCGTGTTGCTGCGCGTACCGATCTGAATGGGCGAGAGATACGCCGCCTCCGCCGACGCGGAGAGGCGTACCGGCGCAACCCCCAATCCGCTGATGAGCATGACGTTGAGCGTTTCATTGATGGTCACGCGCACGTCGTCGGCTTTGCCGGTGACGGGACAGACGACGATCTCGACGGTGGTTGGCACGTTGGGGCAGGTGGCGGCGAAGTCAACATTGTTCGGAGGCGTGCCCGTCCCAAAGCCGTCTTTGAAGACCTCGGCGTAGGCGCGCGTGATCGCGCTGTATGCGGGTCCGGAGCTGCTTTGCAGGGTCGTGCTGAAGTTATTGGGCATGTAGAGCGCGGCCGCCAGCGCCCCGGCCTCCGCCGCGCGCTGCATCTTGCCGTAGAGGTCGTAGGCGCGGGCAACGTCCACCGCCAACCCGGACAAGCCCAGCAGCGTCGAGAAGGTGAGCGCGAAGATGATGAGGGTCTGGCCGCGCTGACGGTGACGTGTCCGCCGCGGATGACGCCTCCGCACCGGCGGGAACGCGCGGCGGAGAGGCTCACTACTCGACATAACATCGCGCTCGTGGGACATGGGATTCCTCCAGGGACGTTTCGACGCGGTGGCTACCGCTCAGCTAGCAGGTGGGCGAACATGCGGGTGTCGGGGTGGGCAGTGGTGACGGCAGGGCCACCGGGTCAACCGGGAACACCGAATAGTCGGATGCGTTGAATGAGCCGAGGAAGGGGATCCAGGGCGCCTGGTAGGTGTAGGTATAGACAAGCATGACGCCGACGGAGTCTTCGGTGTATGCCTGGTTGTTGCGCGCCGCCGGGAGGTAGCCCGACTGGCCGCAGGCGTACTGGAGGGTGATCTGCGCCGGGCTGGGGCAGGTGCCGGCGCTGATCGTCGCGACGCCGCTGACCACCGCGCAGGTGGCGTTGCCGGCGTAGGTATCCATCGTGGTGTTGTCCACGGGCTTGCCGTTGGCGCCGGCTTTGTAGATGACGATCTCCCAGATCTGGAGGTTCGGCATGGTGGCCAGGGCGGCGTCAACCGCGCCGATCACCGCGCAGTCGGCCTCAGTGCCCGTCGTGCCACCCTGGTTGCCCAGGACGGCGGCCGTGCGGGCGCCTTGACGCACACCGTAGACGATGCTCACGTGATCATTGAGCACGGTGCCGATGTTGATCGTGCCGAGGACGAGGAAGATGAGCGCCGTAAAGAAGATGCCGCACTCGATGAGCGCCTGTCCTCTCGACCGGTGACGGCGCCTGTACGCACGGAGCTTGCTGCTCATATCGCCGCTCCTCCCCGCTGACGGTCCGCTATCCATAGTGTGCCCGTCTGCCCCATGATCGCGGCGAGGTCGCCCAGCGGCGATGTTGCGCCGCTCCAGGACGCGGCGGCGCCGACGAGCGCGGCGCTCCACGCGAGCGCGGGCGGCCGCTGTTGGCGCCACGATTGGAAGTCCTGTGGCTCGATGCGCTGCACCGAGTTGGCGATCAATTGCAGCGAGGTGGCGCCACCCGCGAGATAGGAGGTCATGTAGTTGTATTTGAAGGTGATGCGCACGCCGAGATAGTCGGCGTCAATCAGCGTGTCGTTGCGCAGGGATGGCGGCCATTGCGCCGTGCCGACGATGTTGCCGTTCGCGTCGTACGCATCTTCCGGCGGGACCAAGCCACCTTGCAGGTAATCTCCGGCGGCGTCGGACTTGTAGATCTCGATCTTGATCACCTTGGCGAAGACGACGCCGTTGACGCGCGACTGGATCAGCTGGATCATGTCTTGATCGGCGGCAGGATCGGTCGGCCCAATCAACGAGCCAAGCCGCGCGCTGTCTTTGGCCGCGAAGTTGTAGCTGCCGATGGACGCTTCGATGAGCGCGAACTCGATGAAGCCGAAGATGAGAGTAAAGAAAAGCGGCGCCACCAGCGCGAACTCGACGAGCGCCTGGCCACGAGCGCGGCGGCGACGTCGAGCCTGCCTCGCGGCCTGGGCCACGCTGTCGGGCGCGCGGTCAGCGGTCTCCACCGATATCTTCCCCCCACCACCTGGCGGCGTTATCCTGCCGCGTATCCCCACCCCTGGCGACCCAGCGCGACTGTTGGCAACCCGAACATGATACGGAGCAGTCGCGCGCGCGTCAAGGCTCTGGGACACTTCCGCATGAACCTGGTTGCGATCTCGTTGCCGCCCACGCGCCGCCTACTCATCCGCAATACCTAACGATTCGCTCGCTCTCCCAATAACTATGCCAGTCCGAATGGTATTCGCGCATTTTGGAGGGGATGGTTGCGAAAACGGCGCGGGTGTGTGTGTTTCGCAACCACACCGTATGCTAGACTGTACCCTATGCGATGACACGGACCCCTGGGAGGGGTCAAGGGCGCGGAAGGAGCGCTTGCATGGGGACCTATGAAGCGCCACAGACAGATGACCCATCCGACGAACGGAAACGGAGAAAACCCCGCGTGGTCGCCTCCGCGCCCGCGCCGATCTACGTCAGCGGCAATATGACGCTCGATCAAGCGGCGGAGGGATGGACCCGCCGCGGGTATGTGATTCAGTACGCGGACCCCTATCTGGTGCAGGTTGTGCGACGTGAGCGACCGCGCACGCGTGATATCGGCGTGTTCGGCGTCGTCGGCGTCGTGATGGGCGCGTGCGTCATCGTGGTGATCGCGGTGCTGCGCGGCCGGCTCTGGCGCGTGGTGACACTCGTCGCCCGCCCGGATGGGCGCATTCTCATGCACCAGCAGCGCACACACCACCCGCCGCGCGGCTAAGCGGTAGACCTAACCCTCCGGTCCATTTCCCATACCGACAGGAAGGGCGAGGCGAAGCCTGCGCGGCTGACGGGCAGAAGGAGAACGAACATGCGCGAACGCATCATCCTCGTCGAGGGAGACATCACCGAGCTACCGGTGGACGCCATCGTGAACGCGGCGAACTCATCGCTGCTGGGCGGCGGCGGCGTGGACGGAGCGATCCACCGCGCGGCGGGCCGCGAGCTGTTCACGGAGTGCTCGGCGCTTGGGGGCTGCCGGACAGGCGACGCGAAGATGACTCGCGGCTATAGATTGCCCGCGAAACATGTCATCCACACCGTGGGACCGGTATGGCGTGGTGGCAACCACGGCGAAGCGGAACTGCTCGCAAGCTGCTACCGCTCCAGCCTGCTGCTGGCCGAGCGGCACGGACTCCAATCCATCGCGTTTCCAGCGATCAGCACCGGGATCTATGGGTATCCGTTGGACCAGGCCACGGGCATCGCCGTACGCGAGGCGGCCGGCTTTCTCGCGGAGCACGAGTCGCCGGCCACGGTCACGTTCGTCTGCTTCAGCCGTCGCGCCCTCGAGGCCTATCAGCGGGCGCTGGGCGAGCTTGCATCAAGCTAGCGCAGGCTCCGCCGCCTCCAAATGCGACGCACGCTGTTCGCGCAGACTGGCGCGCGATCCGGGGACGCGCTGAGCGAGGCCGGTGACGAGCAGCGGCAGCGCAATCGCCGGGTCCAGCGTGGTGGCGACGTGATGGTCGCCCGCGACGAGCGCACTGGCCGCGCCAAGCGAGACGCTGCCGGTCAGGGTCGGCGTCGCGACACCCAGCGCATCGGCGACTTCGCGCGCGCGCAGCAGCAACGTATCCGCCGCGCCCGCCCCCGCGCGCACCACACCCAGACGAGGCCGGGCCGCAAGGCGCTCCGTCAGCGCCACGAGGTCATCCGAGGCGTCGAGCCGCAATGCGCCGATCCGTCCGCGCGCCCCTAACACGGCGCCGCCGATGAGACTGGTCGAGAGGTCGGGCGCGATCACCAGGACGCCGGAGGACGCGGCCGCCTGGAGCAGCCCTTTGCGCGGAGCCTTCGTGGGCAGCGCCTCGCCAAGCAACCGGAGCAGGTCCGCGCCGCTGTGGACGGCGTTGGCGTCGAGCGTCGCGAGGAACTCATCCAGGAAGGCGACGACACGCGCACGGCCGGCCGCCGTCGCCACAGGACCGCTTTCGCCGGCGAAGTGAACCTGTCCCAGCGCCTCGTACAGATCGGCCACCACATCATCGGCGGCGGCGATCACAACATCCGCGTAGCGACGCTCGACGGCGTAGACGAGCAGCTCGCGCATGCCGGCGGCGATCACCGGCGTGTTGAGGGCAAGCGCGATGGTGCTGTCAGGATCGCGCGCCAGCAGTTCCCAGCTCGCGAGGCTGAGGCCGACGGCGCGCGCGGGCCCGGCGGTGGCGCTCAGCTTGTCGAGCAGCCCACTGATGGACGCGGTCGGATTCACCTGGACCGGTTCGCCCTCTGGCAGCGTCTCGCCGTTCGCGTGGACCGGCGCGTCGGCGTTGTGCGAGAGCGGGATCGCGCCATACGCGGCTCGGCCCGGCGTGTGGGAGCCGTCTTGCTCGCCATACGAGCCATAGTCGGGCGTGACGCCGTACTGCGGCCAGAGCATGCGCCCCACCCCGGCGGGCGTCTCCGCGGACTGCTGTTCGGTGCGTCGCGCTAGCGCCGCCGCGCGCTCATCCACGACTCCGGAGACTCCGGACGCCGCGTAGATCGTGTCGGGGTCGGCGGTCTCTTTGCTGACGATGCCAGCGTCCAACCGGGCCTGCGCGGCGGCGATCAACTCATCGGTCGCGCCGAGATTGCCGTGGTGTGGGCCACGGAAGGAGAGCCCGCGCTGCACGAGCATGCGGTCCATCTCCTGGACGTCGAAGGCCTTGCGGATGTACTCGATGGCGGTCTCGTGGTCGAAGTTTTTGCACGAGAAGATGTCCATCGTGAAATAGTCGAGTTCGGGGAAGGTGTGGATGGCGATGTGGCTCTCGGCGATGACGACGAGTCCGGAGACGCCGGAGTACGCCGGATCAGGGGCCTGGTACTCGAACATGTACGGGCCACCGATTTTGGTCATGCCAATCGCGTTGGGGTAGTCGTTCAAGATCTGCTCGACGAGGATGCGGTCGCCAAGCTTGCGGGTGTCGCAGCGTGTGCCATCAATAATCAGGTGGGGTCCGAACACTAAGCGCTCCTTAACACGGCCACGAAGCCGCTAGCTGTTTCCGCTCTGGAAACAGGCGATGTACCAACTCAGGTAGGTTCCGCAGAGAGTGCCGCGCCCATTTCTGAAGCCGCGAACACTACCATCGGTACTCATACAGCGCCTTTCTGCCTGTCGAGCTCCCTACCCAAACGGCGCGCTCCCCGTGAACGGGGAGGGCCGCGAAGCGCCCGCGAAGGCGGTTCGAGGAGGCGGCTCGACGTAATCGGACCGTGCGTGAGATCGGCTCACACGCAACCGAAGAAATATACGTTCCAGCGACCAAAAAGTCAAGACGAATTTACAGCGAGCGGGCGTGTCCGCGCTGCGCCGGGAGCGACGCCGGACCAGTGGGGCGATGAAGAAGTCGCGGTATCTAGTGGCCCGATGGTCGTGTCGTGAGAGCGGTCGGGGAGAGACGTTCCTTTTGCTGGCTCCCCGGCATGAATGCCGGGGGTAATCCCGGCGCCGGAGCGGCCGTGCTGAGTGTAATGGCCCAGGGCGGATCACTCCTCGCCACCTGCCCTCTCCGCGAGGATGGCGGCGGCGCGGATGAGGTCTTCGGGCGTCGTCACTTTGATGTTGTCGGCGTGGCCGCGCACCATACGGATCGGGCGGCCAAGGCGCTCGTAGGATGCGGCGGTGTCGGTGCCGTCGAAGCCGTCGCGGCGGGCGCGGTCATAGGCGGCGAGCAGGGCGCGCGCGTCGAACGCCTGGGGCGTCTGCGCCCGCCACAGATCGCCTATGGGATAAGTCTCATCCAGCGTGCCATCGTCGGCGATACGCGCGATGATCTCATCGGCGCCCACCGGCGTGCCGAGCAGCGCGCCGCCACACGTGCGCGCCGCACGCGCCAGCGCATCCACATCGTCAGGGCGGACGCAGGGGCGCGCGCCGTCGTGGACGAGCACGATGCCGACCGCTCCGGCTTCGATGCGCGGCCGCAGC
>DATEGV010000133.1:0-9546 GCA_035279925.1 Ktedonobacterales bacterium
GACTTCAGCATCGTCACGAGGTTGCTCATGCCAAGCACGCCCCTGGGCAGTAGGAGAACGCCGGCGACCGTCATCAACGTCTCTGTGGTAAAGAGCGCGATGGCCGCGCCGAAGCCGCCGTTGCCGGTCGTGCGCTGGAAGTAACCGATGAGGAAGAAGTTGAGCAGCGGATTGAGCACGCAGGCGGCCGCCATCACCTTCGTCCAGGCGATCTGCCGGTCCGTGGCGACGAGGAACTGATTGACCAGAATATTGAGATAGGTAGGCACGAGCGTCGCGGCGAGAATGACCATGATCGGGGCCGACGGGGCATATTGCCGGCCGTAGAGGAGTTGGATCACCTGCGAGGCGAGCAGCATTCCGCCGACCGCTACGGGCAGACTGAGCGCGGTCAGCAGATTGAAGCTCTTGCGCGCCAGCGAGACCATTTCGCCGGGATTCGTCTTGAACGCGCGGGTCAGCGCGGGAAACAGCGCCGTCGAGAAGATGACCGGCAGAAACAGCAGCGTCGTGAAGAGCTTCGTGGGCGCGCCATACCAGCCGACGACCTGTAAGGGCGCCATGAAGGAGAGCATCACCGCATCAACATAGAGATAAATAGTCAGGAAGATGCCGGTGGCGAAGAACGGCAGCCCGCCGATCACCAGATAGCGCATGAGCTTGAGATCGAGCTTGTAGCTGACCTTGCCGACGCGCCGCCACCAGAAGATGTTGAGCGCCAGCACGATCAGCGACGCGGAGGCGCTGACGATCACGACACCGACGATGTCGAAGCCCGCAAGGATCACGGCGACGCTGACGAAGGAGACGATGCCCTTGCTGATGACATCGCTGAGCGAGTTGTAGTGCATGCGCTCGGCGGCCTGGAAGCCCGCCTGGAAGGGGCCGGTAAAGAGTTGCAGCAGCATGCCGATCGTCAGGACGTAGATCACCTGCTGGGTGAGGGTGGTGTAGTGGCCCAGTTGGACGACCAGCACGATGAGCACCAGGCAGGGGAGCGCGAGGACCAGTCGGGCGGCAATGGCGGTCCCAATCATCGAAGGGGCCCTGCTGAAGTCGCGCGCCATGTCGCGCACCATGACGGTGCCGATGCCCAGGGCGAAGATCGTGCTGGCCATCGTCGTCAGCGCCGTCGCGCTGGTGAGCGCGCCCCACTCCGTCGTTCCCACGCGGCGCGGCACGTAGAAGGTGAACACCATAGTGAGCGCCCAGGTCAAGATTTGCCCCGCAAACAAGAATGCGGTATTTCGGGCGATCACCCGTTTATTCGCCGCCTGCGTCTCCATTCTGCCCCCTCGATCCCCACCCAATTTCCTGAGATTGCGCCCAGTCCGGCATGCTTCGACGCTAGTATAGTCGCGTGGCGATGCGACTCCGGTTGCCGTCCAGTTGCGACGCGGTTAGCAAACGCTGGCTCCTACTCACGATCTTGCGTCTCATCGGGGTTCAGCGAGTCGCCGCCCTCCCGTGGCGACTGCGCGCCGCCGGTCGCCTCTGGACGTGGCCGCGTCATCGTAGGCGCGTTTGTCCCCGACGCTCCGGCCGCTCCCGTGGCGCGTGTGGCCGGCGCATAGGTGCGGCGAGCGTTTGGGTTCGCGGTCCGGCGGGCGGGAGTCGCCGCCTGCCGCGCGGCGGTTGCGCTGGCGGCTTCGTCCTCGACGATGCGCACCGTTGTGGGCCGGCGACGATTGCGGGCCAGCTCGCGCACGATGGCCAGCGTCTCGTCCTCGTCCGATGTGGCGGTCGTCTTCTCCTGTTTGCGCGGATGTCGCCGGCCGTGGCGACCACGCTCCGGCGCGGGCTCGATGCCGAGCAGATAGTTCGCGCGAGCCAGGATGCCTAGCGCGAGACCAAAGAGCAGCATGTCGCGCTCGCTGGTCAGGCCGAGGTCCACATACGAATACAGCACCTGCATGGGGATCAGGCAGATCGCCGCCACCAGCAGGGCCACCCCGCCGGAGCGTTTCGCCGTGACCGAGCGTTTGTCGTCGGAACGCTCCCAGGTCGGCACGTTGAAGCCGAGGCGTTGTCGCACCCCGCCGGTACGATTCGTCGCCCGCTCGCGGACGGCGGCGCGCATCAATTCGCGTTTCTGCCGCGAGGTCAAACCGCCGCTGGAGCCACCCGTCGCTCTGGAGCCGTCGTCCCACTTGCCATCGCGCCGGCCCATAGTCTTGCGCAGTTGCGCCACAAAGCTCCACTCCTCACGCCGCGCCTCGACCGCCTTGCCGCCGTCATACGCGCCGCGCCCGAGCAGCCACCAGAACGCGATGAACGTGAAGATGCCCGCCTTCATCCAGACCCAGAGAATCGCGTTGTGCGTCGTGAAGTGCCAGAAGCGCCAGAAGCTCAGATTGGGGAGCGGCACCACCATCGCGAATGGCTTGCCGAAGCCAAGGCCGAGAAACGGACTCGACTTGATGTTGAAGATGATATCGAGCTTCTCCAACGTGCGATAGAGATTTGATGAGGCGTCGCGCTGCCCCGGCGCGATGATCGAGCTGATCGCGCGCGCCGGCTGGCCCCAGATGCTTTGGTTGTGCCAGAACAGCGCCAGATAGATCGCGGCGACCACCGAGAACGGCAGCACACTCTTCCAGAACAGGCGCGGGCGCAGCCGCAGGGCGAATATGAGGAATGCGGCCAGACCGACGAAGACGACGGCGAACGCGGCGCGGCGCTTCATGACCTCCATCGCGAAGAACATGATCGGCATGGCCGTGAGCGCGAACGTGCGCTGCCGGCGCGTGCCGCCGAAGGTCAGCAGGCCAGCGCAGAGCACCAGGCCGAAGGAGAGGATGACCGAGTCCACATGGTCATACGCCAGGTCATCCGCTGGTTTGCCGTGCAGGTAGAGCAGCCAGCGAATGATGTTCTCGACGGCGAGGCAGAGCGCGGCGATCAGCACGACCCAGACGAGTTGATTGAGATGTTTCTCCTCGTGGATCATCATGCCCGCCACACAGTACATAGCGCCGAGCATCAGGAAGCCACGCACCTCCCACAGCGCGATGGTCATATCGCCGCCGCCCGCGAGTCCGTAGATCAACGCGACGGCAAGCAGTCCACTGAAGGCAAGCAGCGGCGTCCAGAGCGTGCCGCGCGTGAACGCCCACGTCTTCTTGTAGCGCCGCGCCCGAACGCTCCACGTGAGGGCGACGAGAATGAGGCAGACCTCCAGCAGCGTGACGATGATCGGGACACCGCCGGTCCAGCTTTTGATGTCGGCGTGAAAATACCAGCCGAGGCCCACGAAGGGATCTTTGCCCAGGCCATTCTGGCTCAGGAGCAACGCGAGAAATACGCTGGCGAGAAACAGACGATACGGAAACTTCACCGAACCACCTCCACCCCTTCAAGACCCGGCCATTGGGGCCTGCCAGCCCTCCCCATCGCGGGATGGCCGGCGCTGGTCACTTGCCGTGATCTACATGCGGTGCGGCGAGAAATAAAATAGAAGCACCAGCGCGACGGCAAACAGCGCGATCAACCGCGCCTGACGCGAACGCGGCTTGGCCCACAGGCCAATCGCGATACTCCCAAAGAGAAACAGCATGATGTAGCTCATACGCCGGACTCCAGTCTAAGCAACGTCATCGAGGACGCGGGGAAGGTGTACGAGAGCAGCGGGCCAGAGCCGCCACCATTGGTGATTGGCGCGTCCGGTCCCTGGGTGACGCTCATGGCGTCCGCGGGCCAGAAGCGCCAGACGCGAGCGTGGGTGGGGTGGGCCGCGCCGAAGACGACGCCGAGATTGGCGAGCGAGAGCGCTGGCGTGAGGTCGCTATCCAGACTCTTGTTGATCGCCAGCAGCAGCAGCGTGCCCGGCTTTTGGCCCTGCGCGGCGTAACAGGTGAGCAGGTCATCCGCCGTCGAGGTGGCGGCGCAGGCGGTACCGCCGTAGGACGCGCCGGCCCCATCGTAGTTCGCGAAGAGCTTGAACGCCTGATAGCCGGGTGTGCCCGCCCGCAAGCCGCCCCAATGGCACGCCACGTCCACCCCTTCGCGCGCGAAGACGCCGAGCGCCTCCCCCAACGCGAGGCCGCCGTTGAGCGTGTCCTCGGCCCCCCAACTGTACTCCGTCAGGCCGATGCGCGTGCCGGGATAGTTCTGCTCGACCCACGCGCGCAGACGTGGAATCAGCATGACGGGCTTGCCGATCCAGGATTCGTCGGTATAGGTCGGATCCCAGAGCGCCCGCACCGAGCGCAGCCGCTTCGCCGCGATCTTAGGCCCGTGGTCCTCGCTATACTCACCGCCCTGCGGATAGAAGTGGACGTCCAGCAGGTCCAGCGAGCGGGCTCCGGCCGTGTCGTCGTGCTTCTTGAGCTCCGCGAGCCACCACGCCAGCAGCGCATTGCCGCCGTGGGCGTTGCGGTCGGCGTGCGTGTGGTAGTTGTCCGAGCCATCGTCGAGCGGCGAATAGAAGTAGTTGGTCCAGCCCCACGAGACAGGCCCAGTGATGAGCGCGGTAGGGTCAACGGCTTTGACCGCCGTGGCGTAGTCGAGAAAGTTGTCGCGCATCTGGTTGTAGCTCATCTGCGCCGGTCGCACGTCGGTGTGCGTCATCCACCAGAGGTCCGGCTCGTTGCCCATCGCGTAGTAGCGCACGCCCCCCTGCGCGGCGGCTCCGAAGCGCTTGACGAGATGGTAGACCCATTCATCCTGCGCGACGGTCGGGTCGGTGAGGTCCGGCGGATCGCTGAACGGGACACCCTTGCGCGCTCGCGACGGTACGCTGGTGCGCGTCCGATTGGCGGCCGGGTCGTATCCGGCGATGGCGTCGCCGCCGGTTTGCAGCGGGGGGCCGCCACTGTTGGGCACGTGCGCCGAGGCGCTGGCGGGATTCGTGTCGCGGGCCACCCAGCCGAGCGTCGGAATCGTGAGCAGCGTGCGGATCTGGCGCGCGTTCGCGGCGGCGACCGCCTGGTCTACGAGCGCGGATGGCAGCATATCCTCCGGCTTGTTGTGGCCGTAGTCGCCATTCTGAAAGTGAAAGTCGCGCGCGGCGTTGAAGGCGTTGCCGAGCTTCCAGTTGTAGCGGTCGGTGGGGTTGCCGCCCCAGCGCAGCAGCGTTACGCCCAGGTCGGCGGCGACATCCGCGGTCACGTTCGCCATGCCGTAGATCTCCGGGCTGATCGCGCGGCGGCCGGCGGCGGCGTCCACGGCCAGCGTCAGCGGTTGCGCCGTGACCTGACATCGCACGCTGCTCGGCGCGGCGGCCGCGACGCCGAACTTGTCCTTCACGGCGCCCAGCGTGATGGTGTAGGCGCCGCCCGCGCGCAACGGTTGCGGCAGGGTGACGCTGACGGTGTGCACATGGTCATGGTAGCGGGTGGCGAGCGGCGCGACGGGGTGGGCGGCGGGATACGCGCTGTCCGCGCTATCGGCGGATGTGACGGCGTAGAGCGCGGTCTGCCCGGTGCTGGCGGGGTCCATCGGCTGCGTAAAGAGCAGCGTCACCGTGGCCAGATCGAACGTCCACGCCTTCGACGCGACGGGCGGCGTGAGATCGGGATGGTAGACGAAGCGCAGGTCGGCCAGGTCAATGTTGCCCTGCGAGGAGCCGGTGCCCGACGCGATCACCAGCGCCGTGTATTGCCCGTTGACGGCGCGCATGGCCGAGATCGGCGCCCGCGCCAGCCGCCATTGGTTGTGCGCGATGCCGCCGCCCTTGGTGTAGTCGCCGAGCGAGACCGGCGGTGTCCACACGCCGTCGCCATCCACCAGCGACACGTTGGCGAGCTGGCCGCCGGAGCTTTCGCCGCGGACCCAGCACTGAAGATAGCCCATGCCGGTCGTGTCCAGGCGCTCGTTGACGAGTTTGAGCGCAGCGTGGTTGGCAAGCTGGAGCGAGATGACGGGCTTGCCGGCGTAGGTCACGCGCGTGTCGGGCAGGCGTCGCTTCGCCCACGACCAATCCGACCAGCCGGTGGCCAGCGCCCCGCTGAAGACGACGATGTCTTGCGGCGTGCTCATCGGCCCATCAGGCAGCGGATGCGGATGACCCGGCGGCGTCTGCTCGATGCCCAGCAACTTATCGAGGTCGCTCCGAAAGCCGCTGATGATTCCTAGCTCGGCGGAGAGACCAGCGCACGCCAACACTCCCAGGCTGGCGCCACCAACGACGAGGATCTGTCTGCGGCTCGCGCGGATCCGCGGCTGCGCGGCGTGCGGTTGCGCGGCGTCGCCATCGGGCCACTGCGCCTCCGGGTCGGTCGCCGGCGCGCTCTCGCGGCGTGCGCCTGGCTGATGGCCGTCCATTGCGTTGCTCCTTCGCGCAGGCCCGGAATCAGACCGCACAGGGTATCAGGCGCGCATGGCGCGCGGAGGGTCGAGCGTCGAGTTCCGGTCGCGTTAGACCCGTCCACGCAGCCAGCGGGGAAGCTGTGAATCAGTCGCGTTGAGCACGACACTGCGCACGGCGTTCTCGTCCATGCGGGTGAGCGCCTCTTTCATCTGGTAGTCGCGCGTCTGTCCGGCGCGCACCACGAAGGTGATCGAGTCGGCAATCGTCGTGGCGAGCACACCATAGCTCGACGTCAGGATCGGCGGCAGATCGAAGACGAGCAGCGCGCCGCTCGCGTCCAACCGCTGCCGTAGATCGCCGGCGGTGAGCTGGCGAATCAAGCGCGACGCCTGGCCCCTGGCATTGCCGGCGGGCAGGACGAACAGGTGGTCCGAGACCTGACGCAGGGCCGTCGCGAGCTCGCATTCGTTGCGCAGATACTCGCAGATGCCCGGCTCCGGCGCGATGCCGAGCACGCGATGCACGCCGGGATGCGAGAGATCAGCCTCGACAAGCACGACGGGCGCGTCCAGGTCGGCCGCCATCGCGGCGGCGATGCCCACGGCGACGGTGGTGCGCCCTTCGCCCTCGGAGGCGCTGGTCACGCCGATGGCGGAGATCAGATCCTGGGTGTCGAGCGGCTGCATCGAGAGATAGATGCGTCGAAAGTGTTCGAGAATGGTCTCGCCACGGCGGTAGGCGACGATGCCGCGTTCTTTGCCGGGCGCTGGACGCACGCTGGTGGACCGGCCGACCGCAAGTTGCGCGGAGCGCGCCGCCGATCCCTTGGACGCTGCGACTGACGATTTCAATGGAACCCATCCTTCTGGCGCCGCGACACCTGGAGACTGTCCAGCGGCGTGAGTACAAGCTGATGGCAAAGCAGCGTTTAACTAGGCGTCACGGTCCTCCACAAGGACTCCGGTCGCCTGGCGGAAATCCTGGATGGTCTGTTCGTCGCTGATTGGCGGGAGCACCATGAGCACCGGCATGATCGCGCCCGAGAGCGCGCTCTGGTCGCGCCCGTTCTTGCTGACAGTCTTGCCCTCAGGCAGTACCGGCACGCTTTCGATAACGGGAATGTCGAGCTCCAGGTCTTCGATGATGTTGCGCACGTCGCGCGTCTCGTAGACTTTGCGGTCGAGCAGGGTCTGGGCGCCGACGATCAGCGCGATCAGCGCGAGGGCGAGGGCGAAAGCGCCGCCGGTGTACTCGATGAGCTTCTTGTACGTGTGCGACGGTGTCAACGGAAGCTGCGGCGGGTCAATCACAGTGAAGAGGTTCGCGGTTCCCGTCGTGATGGCGGATTCGTTGTAGCGGATCGAGTTGAGTTGCTCGGAATACTTCGTGACCTGCGCCTTGTCCAGCGTCTGCTGCTGCACCAGTTGATCGAGGGTTGGGTCGGTGAGGCCGCCGATCTTCAGGTCGGGATGCTGGTTGAGATACTGCGTGATCTGCGCGTCGTCTTGCGTGAGCGCGCTCTTGTAGGTGTCGAGTTCCTGCTGATCGAAGGCTTCCACCTTCTGATCATCCGCGAGCTCTTGCTGGCCGAGATACGGCGAGAACTCTTTGAGCACCGCGTTGGCGATCTGTAAGGCCATCTGCGGGTCGTGGTCGGTGACGATGAGCGACATCGAGTCGGCGGCCCCTCTGGACGGCACCGCGGCCACATCGCCCGCCACGCGCGCATACGCCGCGTCCTGTCCGGCGCGCGAGTTCAGATCGTAGGAGCGCGCCAGGCCCGTGTCGCCGGCGACCTTGACGCTAAATTGGCGGAAGCTGACCATCTCATTGAGCAGGTTCGCGCCGTTCTGGCCGGAGGAGACGTATTGATTCCAACTAGTGCCGTTGGTGCCGCTGGCATAGGATGGTTTCGCCACGAAGATCCGGCCACTCGTCTTGTAGAAGGTGGTCTTGCCGGATTCGTAGAACGCGGCGGCGGAAGGGAGCAGCAGCACCGGAATAATGAAGAGATACCAGCGCTTCAGCAGCTTGGCCAGAAACTTCGTATTCATGCCCGCTCGTCACTTTCTTGCAGCGCGAAAGGCCGCTGGATATCCGCTTCACCGACGAGCGCGACCAGGTCGCTCTCGTAGAACCGCCAGGTGTTGCCTACCTTGTGGCCGCGCAACTGCCCGGACCACATCAGGCGATAGATCGTGGAGCGGCTGACGCGCAGGAAGTCCATCGCTTCCCGAAAGGTCATCAGCACGGCTCGCGGTGTCGTGGTACGTAGTGAATTCACCTGTCATTGCCCCCTCGTCACCCATCTCACCGCCGGCTCCCGGACAGGTGTGCGCTGCGTGTGACGCATCGTTCAGCGTGTGTCAGTGTGTCGGGTCGCGCGCCGCGTAAGCGGCTGCCTCTTGATTATCCGATTGAGACGGCGCGAGGGCAACGTCGCGGCGGTGACGCCTGGGTTATGAAGTGGTGTAGAAATACGCCCAGGCATGTGATGAACCGTCCTGACACATCGTGGTATGATGCGCGCCACACGCCCGCCCACCACCAGGCCGGCCCCGCCGCCTAGTCGCCGCCGATGCGCTCCGTACGTACCCAGCCGGTGGTTCCGCGCCCCACCAGCGCGACGGTGTAGACCCAACACTTCCACGCGATATAGAGTGGAGCGCGCAGCAGCGAGAGGTATGCGCGGGGCGACAAGCGGGCCAGCGCGGCGCCAACCACCACGTGCAGCGCCAGCGCGAGAACCATCACCCCGGCCAGCGCCAGCGCCACCGGCGAGCGCAACAGCGCGGCGCAGAGCGCGCTTATCACGGTCAACCCCACCAGCAGGGAAAGGGGAGGCGTCACGATCTCCAGCAGCGCGTCCAGGCGAGCGAGGTCGCGGCTGCGCGGGAGGCCGGGCAGCAGCTCACCAGCGGCGACGCGCGCCAGTTCGAGCCGGCCCCGCTCCCAGCGCGCCTGCTGACTTCGCGCCTGCTCCAGCGAGACGGGCATCTCGGCGGCGACCTCCGCCTCGGGCACGTAGGCCACGTGGACGCCGGCGCGCAGCAGGTGAATATGGAATTCGGCGTCTTCCGCCAGTGAATGCGCCTCCCAGCCGTGGCGCTCGATGATGGCGCGACTGAAACACATGCCGTTGCCCTTGAGGCCGGCGGACCAGCCGAAGCGGGCGCGGCCCAGCGGGCGCAGATGGTTGAAGAGCGCGAAGGCGACCGCGCGTAGCCCCGCCGTCCAGGCGCCGTCCTCGTTATGGACGCGATAGCGCGCCTGGATCGCGCGCTCCCCGGCGGCGA
>DATEGV010000134.1:0-9614 GCA_035279925.1 Ktedonobacterales bacterium
GGACAGCGAGACCTTTCATGGCTATAATGAGAACAAATGTTCTAATTGTTGTTCAGCGGATGAGGAGAGCGACATGAGCTGGTTTGTAACAGCGCCCGAACCTCTCGGCGAGACCCGCGGTATCCGCTGGATCGCCTCGAACGGTCTGCCGCGCCTGGGCAGCGCGCGAGCAAGCGCGGAGTGGAAGTGGATGGGAACGGAGACGCGGCGCACGCCGAGCGACGAACGCCTGGCGCTGAGGCCGGTGGCGCGCCCGACGTATGCTAGCCAGGAGATCGCCACGGCGAGCGTCGTACGCATTCCCGCCGACATTGTCCGCGCGATGACAGCGGCCGCGCGCAATACGGGGCGCTCCGAGCGCGAGTTGTGGGCGGAGGCCGCGCGCGAGTGGCTCAACAGCCGCGCCCACGGGGATGAGCCGCCACCGGCGACCCCGGCCGCCGCGCTGCCGAGCGTGACGCGCTCGTGGGACGAGATTGACAGCCTGATGGCGCAACTGCGCCAGCCCGCGACGGAGCCGGCGGCGTAGCCTCGCGCCTTGACGTTGGCCGTGCGCTGTGAGTACGATGTGCGTAGACATCTCAATACAGGCGTAAGGCGAGACAAGTAGGCCGGCAACGCGCTCCAGGAAGCCGCGGGATGATGCGACGCGGCGCCGTACCGGCTGAAATCCACTCGCGAGCCTCCCAACGAGGCGCTTGACTCCTCCAGGGCCAGCGCGATAAGGTGGGACGCGAGTCCAGCGTTAGCGGACAGCCGAGGCTTTCGGTCGTCGCGCCCCGCGCGTATGGACCGAAGCGAATGAAGGTGGCACCACGGAAGCGAGCGCCGTCCGTCCTTTGTGATGGGTGGCGCTCGTGTTGTTTCCAAGGGAGGACCACATGCTGGACCTGGCATTCATTCGCGAACATCCCGACCTCATCAAAGACGTGGCGCGGCGGCGCAAGACCGCCGTGGACGTGGACGCCCTGCTCGCGCTCGACACCGAACTGCGCGAGACACGCCGGCGGGCAGAAGACCTGCGTGCAGAGCAGAATCGCCTCTCGAAGGAGATCCGCGACGCCGGTCCCGACCGCGAGGCGCGCGAGCGAGCCATTGCGCGCGGACGCGAGGTGGCCGCCGCCCTCAAGGAGCTTGAGCCGCGCGAGCGCGAACTCGAAAAGCGACTGGGCGAGATGCTACTGCTCGTTCCGAACATCCCCGACGCGAGCGTGCCGGAGGGCGCCGGCGAAGACGACAACGTCGAGGTGAAGCGCGTCGGGGAGTCACCAGCCTTCACGTTCGAGCCGCTGGATCATGTGGCGCTGATGCGCGGTTCGGATATGCTGGACCTCGAACGCGGCGTGAAGGTCGCCGGGTCGCGCAGCTACATCCTCAAGGGCGACGCGGTCCTGCTAGAGATCGCGCTACTGCAATTCGCGCTCGACCGCATCACGCGCAAGGGGTTCACGCCGCTCAGTGTCCCGGCGATGGCGAAGGAGTTCTGCTTCTTCGGCAATAGCCAGTTCCCGCGCGGGCGCGAGCAGACCTATGCGTTGACCGATGAAGACCTGTTCCTCGTCGGGACCGCTGAGGTCTCGATCACGGGCATGCACAGCGGCGAGATTCTACGCGAGCAGGACCTCCCCATTCGCTACGTGGCGTGGTCGCCGTGCTTCCGGCGCGAGGCCGGCACGTATGGCAAGGACACGCGCGGCATCTTCCGCGTTCACCAGTTCGAGAAGGTGGAGCAGTACATCATCTGTCGCGCGGACCATGAGGAGTCGGTGCGCTGGCATGAGGAGCTGCTGGCGAACGCGGAGGAGCTTGTCCGCGCGCTGGAGCTGCCGTACCGTGTGCTGAACATCTGCACCGGCGACCTGGGTGACGCGAAGGTAAAGGGCTACGACATCGAGTGCTGGCTGCCCTCGGAGAATCGCTACCGCGAGACGCACTCGGATTCGTACTTCCACGACTTCCAGGCGCGGCGCGCGGACCTGCGCTATCGCGGCGAGGACGGCGTGGTACGCTACGTCTACACGCTGAACAACACGGCGCTGGCCTCAACGCGCACGATCATCGCGTTGATCGAGAACCACCAGCAGGCGGACGGCACGATCCGGGTCCCGGAGGCGCTGCGCCCGTATCTGGGCGGCCGCGAACGATTGGGGAAGGCGTGGCGGTAGCCCGACCGCACCTCTGATACCGAATTCGGTTGGATTGTTGACGTATGCAGCGGGCTCAGCCCGCATCACGTCCCGTGCGCCGGCCATTCAGAGCCGCGAACGTGCGGTCGGCGGCGTCGTAAGGCTCATCGAGCTATCTCCTCCACGAAAAAGCCGTGGACGTGTTGGTCACATCCACGGCTGAAGGCGATAGCGAGCGCGCTAGCGGACGTGACCACGGACGAACGTAAGGCTGCGCATGGGCTGATCGCTCATGGGGTACCTCCGATCATTCGTGGATGTCACGTCCAACCCGACACTATATCCGACTGGATTGTTATTGCTGGCGTCGCCGCGAGTCTCCTCATCCCCCAGCCCCCGCTGCGCTCTGGCGCCGGCTCCGCAGGGCTATGCCCTGCTTCTCGCGCCTTGTTGGCGCTCGCGCCGTCGTGCCCCTTCCCGAGGGGGCAGGGGGAGCCAGCGTCGCGACCGTCGGGCCAGGTTCCCCCTCTCCTTGTGGGAGAGGGGATCAGGGGATGAGGCAGCCTAATGGCTATCGTAGTAGTAGAGATTGTAGACGCGCAAGATGCTCAGCAGCGACGAGCCGGGCGAGCCGGTCGCGGTATAGTGGCCGGCGTCCCACGGTGACGCGCCCAACGCCCGCGCCGCCGCGTCTGGGCCACCATTCTGCGCCGCCCGCGCCACGCCGTTGTAGAACGAGAGATGGGCGACGCGGATGTAGTACGAGAGGCCCTGATCCGGGGTGCGCGCATAGGCGAACGCGGCGGGCGAGCCAGGCACGGCGATACCGTTGACGGTCGGCTCACCGGGCAGCGCCGCCACATTGCCCCAGTTGAAGCCGGTGTATCCTGGTATGCGCCAGCCCTGTTCCAGCCCCCACTGCGCCAGGATCATGCTCGTGGGCCAGCCGGTGGCGTTGTGCGCCTGCCGGGCGTAAGGGAGCGCGAACTGCACGAACGACTGCACACCGGCGGCCGAGCCGAAGCGCGGCGGCTGCGTCGTCGCCGGGACCGTCGGCGCGGACGGCGCGTGGGCGCTCTGCGTCAGGGGGATGCAGATGCGCTGGCCGACGTAGATCAGATTGGGGTTCGCGATCTGGTTCGCCTTGGCGATGGTCAGGGCGTTGGTGTGGTGCGCCCAGCCGAGATTGCCGAGCGTGTCACCGGGACGCACCGTATACCAGTCACAGCCGGCGGCGGCGTCCACCTGGACGACATGGGGCAGCACGGCGAGGCCGGCCACCAGCAGGATGCAGAGATTGGCCAGCAGCCAGATGGGCGGCAGCCGCGTCTCCTTGGTGGCGCGCGTCTTCCCCGGCGACGCTTTCTTGGCGGCCGTCGCGGGGATGCGGACGACTGGGCGCATCTTGCCCAGGTCAACCAGGCGAACAGAGGCCCGCGCGACCCGCCCGCTGAATGTAGGCGCCACTCGTCGCGGAGCCACCGGGGCCGGCGCGACCGCGCGCGGGCGATGCGGACGGGGAGCCTCAAAGATTGGTAGGAAGGCGGTGAAGTCGAGGGAATCGGCATGTTCGGGCGCCAGCAGCGCACCATACGGGGATTGGTCGTCCGGTTCTATGCACTCCGCGGTGTCGCGCCACACAGCCTGCACGTCATCATCGTCGCCGTCTCCTCCGGCGAACTCCTCCCAGTCGCTTGCCAGTACACGGGACGTCCACTCGTCGCTTTCCCACTCATCCGCACAACGTACCGGAGCTGGGACAGAGCGCATACCCACTTCACCGCCTCCTCGGAATCCCTGCCAAATCCTTGTCGGGTTGCGTCAACCGGGCTGTGGTTGACAGAACAACATGACGACACTCTAGCAGAGATGGGGCGGCTACCCAGGAAAATCACGGCTGACTTGGGAGGAAAGTACCAGCGAGGGCGTGTTGATGTTACCGTTGAGCGCCTTCATCGAAGTCGTCCAGCTCGTAAGGGTCGGCGTCGCCGGCGGAGGTATCGCGCAGCCGCAGCCGCTGGATGCGCAGCTCGGCGTTGTCCAGCGCCTCCTGGCAACGCTGCGTGAGGCGCACGCCCTCCTCGAAGACGCGCAGGGCGTCCTCCAGTGTGAGGTTGCCGCTCTCCAGGGCAGCGACGGCCTCATCGAGCTGGCCCAGCGCCTCCTCGAAGGCCAGCGGCTCCGGGGAGTTCGCGGCGGTGGGCGCGTCGTCGGGATGGGCGCCGTTGGCCGCTGGGGAGAGGGCGCGCTTACGGTTGGAGGTCATGTGGGACTCACTTTCCTTCACGGGAGATGACGTCTGCCGGCGCGGGCGGCGCGGGGTAGGAGCCAGGATATGCTGGCCGCGATGGCGCCTGATTGCCGGATTGCGCGAGGGGGCGCTCTGGTCGCTCGGCGTCCGGCGGGACAATCGTATCGAGGCGCGGGCCGGCGATGGCCGCGAACGTCCCATCGGCGACGCGCACGATCAGCCCCTGACCGGCTGGCGCCTGGGTCACGCTCGTCACCAGCGCGCCATCGGACTCGCGCCGCACGACGGCGAACCCGCGCCCCAGCGTCTGCAGCGGGCTGAGGGCGTCCAAGCGCAGGGCCGCGCCGCTCAAGCGCGCGCGGTGCAGCTCCATGCGATGGGAGATGGCGCGCGTCAGGAGATGCTGCGCTTCGTCGAGGCGCTGGCGGCTCGTGGCGATGGCGTGCGCGGGGCTGGCGCGGCGCAGGTCGCGCTCACGCGACTGGAGGCGATCCCGCTCGGCCTGTATGCGCTGAAAGATCAGATAACGCAGCCGCGCGTGGGTCTCGTCCAGCGCGTCGCGCCAGGTGGATGCGTCCGGCACGACGGCGGCCGCCGCGGCGGTCGGCGTGGAGGCGCGCAGGTCCGCAACGAAATCCGCGATGGTGAAGTCGGTCTCGTGGCCGACGCCGGTGACGACGGGAATGTCGCTACGCGCGATGGCCCGCGCCACGGCCTCCTCGTTGAACGCCCACAGCTCTTCGAGTGAGCCACCACCGCGCGCCAGCACGATCACATCGGCCTCGCCTTGCAGGTTGAGCAGGTCCAACGCCTCGGCGATCTGCTCGCCGGCTCCCGCGCCCTGCACCAGAGTCGGCGCGAGGATGACACGCGCCAGCGGGCAGCGCAGGCGGAGTGTGCGCAGGATATCGCGCAGGGCGGCGCCGCTGGGCGAGGTGACGACGCCGACGACGGCGGGGCAGGGCGGCAACGCGCGCTTGCGCTCCAGGGCAAAGAGGCCCTCAGCGTCGAGCCGGGCCTTCATCTCTTCGAAGCGCAGGTGCAGCTCGCCGACGCCCGCCTCGCGCACGCCATCCACGTAGAACTGGAAGTCGCCGCGCTGCTCATAGAGGCTGAACCGGCCGTGCGCGACCACCGCGATCCCGTTGCGCATGTCCACGGTAGGGTCGGCGTTGCCGCGAAACATCACGCACTTCAACGTCGCCTGCTCATCTTTGAGCGAGAAGTAGCGGTGGCCGACGCTGGATCGCGTGTAGTTGGTGATCTCGCCGCGAATCCAGATGTCCTGCAAGTAGGGGTCTTCCTCAAGCAGGCTCTTGAGATAGTACGCGGCCTCGCCGACGGCGACTATGCGCATGGCTGATGAACCTCCGGCGCGCGGCGTGGGACGCCTCCCCGCTCTTCAAGGGTATACCGCGGTCGAGCGCGACACCGGAAGGCCATCTCGCGACGTGGCGCGATACACGCGGCCATGAATGGCCGGCGCACGCGACACCACAATCCAGGCGGCCTTCGTGTCAGATAGTGAGCGGATCCAGAATGACGAGCGGTTGGCCGAATTCGACCGATTGGCCGTCTTCAATCATTATCTCGCGCACCCGCCCAGAGACGGTCGCTTCGACCTCATTGTGGACGTTGAGCGACTCGATGGCGGCGACGACCTGGCCTTCGCGCACGATGTCGCCGACGCCGACGAGCGGCTTGCCGCCCGCCTTCATACTGGCGCGAAAGACACCAACCAGCGGCGACACGATCTCGACATCCTTCGCGACCGGAGAGTCCGCGCCGGGCGACTCGACCATGTCATACCCATCGGCCTCGCCGTCAAAATACGCGGCGACGGCGGGAGCCGGCTTGCGCAGCGTAAGCTTGACGCCGTCGTGTTCCTGCTCGATGACAAGCTCTTCGAGGTCGTTGGCGTCCATCAGCTTGAGCAGTTGGCGAATCTCGATGATGCTCAACCCCGCCGGCGCCGCCGACGCTGACGATTTGGCGCCTTCGCCGCGATCCGCGCGCTCGCGTACCATGTCGTTCCTCCCGCTCCGTATCCCCTGCCCATCCCGTGCGCCGGCCATTGTTGACCGCGACTCACCCCGTCCCGCGCCCCCATTGTTGGCCGCGACTCACCCCGTCCCATGCCCGCTAGACACGCTCCACATAGGAGCCGGTGTCGGTCTTGATGCGAATCTTGTCGCCGGTCGCGACGAAGAGCGGCACCTGGACCACCAGGCCAGTCTCGACGGTGGCCGGTTTCGCGCCGCCGGTGGCCGTGTCGCCCTTGAAGCCCGGCTCGGTGTACGTGACGGTGAGGTCTACCGTGACCGGCAGATCCACGGTGATCGGCTCGTCGTTGTAGTACGCGACCTCGACCTGCATGCCTTCCAGCAGGTAGCTCTTGGCGTCGCCAAGCTGCTGCGGCGTGAACTGGACCATTTCATAGGTCTCATTATCCATGAAAAAGTAGTTGTCGCCGTCATTATAGGAGTATTGAACCGTGTGGCGGTCCAGATAGGCGCGCTGGAACTTTTCACCGGCGTCGAAGGTGCGCTCAAAGAGGGCGCCGGAGCGTAGATTGCGCAGTTTCGTGCGGACAATCGCGCCGCCACGACCCATCTTGATGTGCTGCCAATCCACGATGGTATAGAGCTGGCCGTCCAGCTCAATCGAGACCCCTTTCTTGAGGTCGCCGGTCGAGATCATCATACCCTCCCGCGCCGATGCGGTTGCGAAGCGGCGCTGTAATATTGCGCGTCATAGGCGCGGGCGTCGCGATGTTCGCCGTGAAGACGCCCACGGTATTCTATCATGCGCGGCGGGGCCTCGCGCTAGGTGAGCGGCAAGGCGAAGTGTTTGTGCGAGCGGGTGAGCACGCGAATGCCGTCCTCGGTGACGACGGCGGTGTCCTCGATGCGCACACCGCCCCAACCGGCGATGTACACGCCCGGCTCGATGGTGATGAGCATGCCCGGCTCCAGCACGTGATCCGCGCCGATCTTGCTGAGCCGCGGATTCTCGTGGATTTCGAGGCCGAGACCGTGGCCGGTGCTGTGCAGGTAGTGCTCACCGTGGCCGCCGGCTTCGAGCACCTCGCGCGCGCTGGCGTCCGCCTGCCGTCCGTTCATGCCGGGTCCCACCTCGGCTTCACACGCTTCCTGAGCGCGCAGGACGAGGTTATAGATGGCTTCGGCCTCAGGGCCGGGCTGGCCGAGGCAGACCGTGCGCGTCATGTCGGAGCAGTAGCCGGCGTAGCGCGCGCCCATGTCAATCGTGATCGGCTCGCCGGCCTGTATCTGCCGGTCGCTCGGCGTGGCGTGCGGCAGCGCGGAGTTGGGTCCGCTGGCGACGATGGAATCGAAGGCCAGGCCGTCGGCGCCCTTTTCGAGCATATACCGCTCGATCTCGCGGGCGATGTTCCGCTCTGTCATGCCGGGGCGCAGGTAACCGCAGAGATGGGTGAAGGTTTCGTCGGTGATGGCGACGGCCCGCTCGATGGCCTCCAGCTCTTCGGCGTCCTTGACGACGCGCAACCGCTCGACGACGCGCCGGGTGGGAACAAGCTCGACGGTCGCGCCGCTGGTGTTCTTCTCACGCAGGGCGGCCTCGATGTCGTCGCGCAGGGCAACCGTGACATGCGTGGCCTCGAAGCCGGCGCGGCGCGCGCCCAGCTCGATCAGGGTCGCGGCGGCCAGCGGGGCGAACTCGCCGTCGCGCTTGATGAGACGCAGGCCGGGACACTCCTTGGTGGCCTGTTCGGTGTAGCGCCCGTCGGTGAGCAGCGCGGTCTCCGTCAATGTCACGACGAGCGTGCCGGCGGAGTCGGCGCCGGAATCGTGGCCGGTGAAGCCGCTGAGGTAGCGCCGGTTCTCTGGATTGGAGACGAGGAAAGCGTCCAGATTGCCGTCACGAAGGGCCGCGCGCAGCCGCTCGACGCGGCCGGTCAGCGAGAGTATGCGGTCTGAGACACTCATCAGTGAGCTCCTGCGAGGGGCAACGGCTTCCAGGATGTGGAGCGCGCGGCCCGATACTGTTCGACAAGGGCGTCCAGGGCGAAGAGATAGCCGCGCCAGCCCAGGCCGGTGATCTGACCCCGACAGATGGGAGCCAGCAGGGACATGTGGCGGAAGGGTTCGCGGGCGTAGATGTTCGAGAGATGCACCTCGACGATGGGCTTGCCCGTCCCGGCGAGCGCGTCGCGTAGGCTCACGCTGGTGTGCGTCAGGCCGCCGGGATTGATGACGATGGCGACGCACTGGCCCGCCTCCGCCTGCAAGAAGTCTATCAGCGCGCCCTCATGGTTGGACTGGAACGCGGCGAGGGCGAACCCATGCTCGCTGGCTCGTGTCTGCAACTGCGCGTTGATCTCGGCCAGCGTCGTCGTGCCGTAGACCTCCGGCTCGCGCGTTCCCAGGGTGTTGAGGTTGGGGCCGTGGACGACGAGGATACGCGGGTTCCCTTCGGCGGCGGTGGGCTGGCTCATGCTGGCTGTCCTGTCTCGTGCGGGTCCGAATGCGACGCTTCCAATTGTGGCGCAGATTGGGGGAAAACGCAAAGCGGGGCGGTGGAGCCTCACCCCCTTCCGCTTTCGTGCACTGGGCTTCAGCAAGCGACGGACTGGGTACGGTTCACACAGGGTTTGGGGTACGGTTCACACAGGGATTACGGGTACGGTTCACGCAGAGTTTAAGGGAGTTGAAACGGAGTCACACAGAGTGAGAGAGAACCTCACCCCCTGCCCCCTCTCCCACAGGAGAGGGGGAATCTCTCCCCGAACGCTGGCTTCCCCTTCTCCTCGGAAGGGGAAGGGGGCTGGGGGGATGAGGACACCAATGTCGTGGCCAACGACAACATCCGTGTCGGAATAGGCGTGACTCTGTAGAACTCTGTGTAACTCTGTGTAACTCTGTGTAACTCTGTGTAACTCTGTGTAACTCTGTGTAACTCTGCGTGAACTCCCTCTTACTCTGCGTGAACCGTACCCAATCCTCGCCAGGGCGAAACGTTGAGCGCAGTGGTTGCCTTACTTGCCGATGCAGAACTCCGCGAAGATCGTGTCGAGGAGGTCGGCGGTGGCGGTCTCGCCGGTGATCTCGCCGAGCGCGTCCAGGGCGGCGCGCAGGTCTATTGAGACGAAGTCCAGCGGGATACTCTCCCCCAGCGTGGCGAGCGCGGCGCGCAGATGCTCACCGGCCTGGCGTAGCGCCGCTTGGTGGCGAACGGAGGAGACGAGGGGATCGCCC
>DATEGV010000135.1:0-6466 GCA_035279925.1 Ktedonobacterales bacterium
GGGGGGTGAGGACATTTCGACGCTAACGGCGAGGTCCGCCACCGGCGCCCAAATCGAAATCCCGGCAACTCCGGCAACTCCATCACCGACGCCACTCCGTGCGCCGGCCATGAATGGCCGCGAAGAGCTTCCCGCCCCGCCGTCTGGCCCGGACCCCGAGCGGCCACCCTACCCGATTGCCTGGCTCTTCCCGCCCGGCGCGCCCATCCCGCGTCCCTACCGCAACGCCCCGCCGCGCCCAGACCGCGCCTTCTGGAATAACCCCTGCCGTTGGTAGCTCGTCTGCCCTATCGAAACGTGGCCGGACCGCCGCGCCCGGTTCGACTCCCCCTCCCTCGTGGGGAAGGGGGTGGGGGGGTTAGGTTCTTCGCGGGTCGTCGGGATTCACATTGCCCGCGCTTGCCCCGCCGCCCGCCGGTAGCCGATAATAGAAGCAGCGCACACACACGCCGGCGCTCGCTTCTGGTTCCCCCTCTCCTTGTGGGAGAGGGGGCCAGGGGGTGAGGTCCATAATAATTGAGGTACATACCGCATGTCCGCAGCCGAGACCAACACGACCGCCGGCGCCACGGCCGATCACGCCGCCCGCGACATGATCGCCATCCTGGACTACGGCTCGCAGTATAGCCGGCTCATCGCCCGGCGCGTCCGCGAATGCCACGTCTACTGCGAGCTGCTGCCCGCCAGCGCCACGCACGACCAACTGCGCGCCCTCGGCGCCAGAGGCGTCATCCTCTCCGGCGGCCCGGACAGCGTGTATGACCAGAACGCGCGGCGCGTAGACCAGGCCATCCTCGATAGCGACCTCCCCGTACTCGGCGTCTGCTACGGTATGCAGCTCCTCGCCAACCAGCTTGGCGGCCATGTCGAGCCGCACACCGGTCGCCGCGAGTACGGCCCCGCCGCCATCCGCCTGCTCGCTCAGGATAATGCTGAGGAGACCGTCTGCGCGCTCTTCGCCGGCCTGGGTGTCGCGGAGGGCGCGCCGCTGGATGTCTGGATGAGCCACGGCGATAGCGTCGGCGCGATGCCGCCTGGATTCGTCGCCGTCGCCCGCTCCGGGTCAGGCGCGCTCGCCGCCATGGCCGACGGGCGCGGCCGCATCGGCATCCAGTTCCACCCTGAGGTCAGCCACACCCCACAGGGCCGCGCCATGCTCGAAAACTTCCTCTTCCGCGTCTGCGGCTGCGCGCCAAGCTGGACCTCCGGCGCGTTCATCGAGGAGGCCGTCGCCCGCATCCAAGAACAGGTTGGCGAACGTGGTCGCGTCATCTGCGGCCTCTCCGGCGGCGTAGATTCCGCCGTCGCCGCGCTGCTCGTCCATCGCGCCATCGGCGACCGCCTCACCTGCATCTTCGTGGACACCGGCTGCATGCGTGCTGGCGAGCCGGAGCAGGTCGTCGAGACCTTCCAGCGCCACCTGCGCATCCCCCTTGTCGCCGTGGACGCCAGCGACCGCTTCCTCACGCGCCTGGCCGGCGTCACCGATCCCGAACAGAAGCGGCGCATCATCGGCGCGGAGTTCGTGCGCGTCTTCGAGTCCGAAGCCGAGCGTCTGCGCGAGCGTGAGCCGTATGAGTATCTGGCTCAGGGCACCCTCTACCCCGACGTGATCGAAAGCACCAGCCACGACGCCAGCGCCGCCCAGAAGATCAAGACGCACCACAACGTCGGCGGTCTGCCCGAAGGGATGCGCTTTACCCTGATCGAGCCGCTACGCTACCTCTTTAAGGACGAGGCGCGCGAGGTCGGAGACGCCCTTGGCCTGCCCTCGGACTGGGTCTGGCGCCATCCGTTCCCCGGACCCGGCCTCGCCATCCGCGTGCTCGGCGAGGTCACACTGGAGCGCCTGGACACGCTGCGCGCCGCCGACGCCATCGTCATCGAAGAACTTCAGCGCGCCGACTTGTACCGCTCCGTCGGCCAGGCCTTCGCCGTGCTCACGCCCATCCAGAGCGTCGGCGTCATGGGCGATGGCCGCACCTATGCGAACACCGTCGCGGTGCGCGCCGTCACCACCGGCGACTTCATGACCGCCGATTGGGCAAAACTGCCCTACGACGTGCTGGGCCGCATGGCCAACCGCATCGTCAACGAAGTGCCGGGGGTGAACCGCGTCGTCTACGACATCACCAGCAAGCCTCCCGCGACCATCGAATGGGAGTGATACAGCGTGCGCCGGCCAGTCATGGCCGCGAGTAATTATGACCGCAACGGAAAGGCGCGGCAGCGTATGGATTCCGACAACCACGACGACGGCTGGGACAGCTTCGACTGGCAGCAGTGGGGCGCCGACGAACAGGCGAGCAACGGCCATGACGGCTCGCTACGCGACGAACAGCGCGACCTGAGTGACCAGCTCGGCGACGACCGCCGCACGAGCCTCGAAGGCGAGCCGAGTGAGAGTCAGCAGCCGGGCGGGAAATGGGTCACCGAGGGGGGCGTCATGCGCTGGGAGACGCCCGACGACGCCGAGGAAGCCGTCACCTTGCAAGATGAGGCGCGTTCGCCCTTCGCCGCTGATGATTTCACCGTGCCGGCGGGCGCCCCGCCAGCGGCGCGGGTGCGGGCTGTACGCGCGTGGCTCGCGCGCCAACGTGAGCGCGCCAGTGAGGCCATCGGCTACTTGCTCATCGAGCGCCGTCAGCTCCAGTCCGCTGAGAGCGTCCGCGACGCCGGTGGTCGCGCTGAGCCGGTGGACGGCGACGATCCGCTGGAGCTCGCGCTGGCCGAACACCAGGCGACGATGCAGGAGTACGAGCAACTGATCGAGGCGCTCGACGACATCGTGACGCATAGCGGTCCGACACGCGCCCTGATCGAGTATCATCTGTGGCTGAGCGAGCGGCTGGCCGAGCTTGCGCGCGCGCCGGAAGCGCCGGCCACCTTCGCCGCGCAACTGCTGCTGGCCGAGGTGGAGGACGAGGAGCAGTCCGACACGCAACCGCGCGGCGCCACCAGCGCGCGCTCGCACGCCGAGTGGGAGGGCCGGGCGGAGGCCGACGCCAAGACACGCCGGCGCGTCGAGTGGGTCAGCGCCTCCGAGGCCGAGGAGTGAGCGAGGAAGTGTCATAGACCTTTAATCCGCTCCTCAGCGATTCCTAAGTATTGTGACGCATGCTTCACCGTAGAAGTTCGGCGACCGGCCACCAGCCGTTCGCACGCGCCGTGAGGTGAATCAGCATGCGCCATACGAAACCGGGGGATACATCCGCGGACGGTTCCTGGAACAGCCAGCCGACCGAAAATCAAGCGCCGTTCCACTACACGCCGCCGCCCGCTATCCCCGGACAGCGGGAAAACAGCTTCTACGGCTCGCTCGCTGACGACACGCCGACGCTCGTCCCGGGCCTGCCGCAAGGTACCGGCCAGCCGTCCCAGCCGCCAGCCGGACGCAGACGCGGCGTCTCGCGGCGCGCGGTGCTGATCGGCGCTGGCGCCGGCGCGGTGGGCATCGGCGCTATCGGGGCCGGTCTCGGCTTCGCGCTCTCGCGGGACAAAGGCTCCTCCCACGCCAACATCTTCTCAAGCGAAAGCGAGCAGATCGGCCACCTGCTGCGGCGCGCGGGCTTCGGCCCTTCGCCATCCGATGTTGGCGACTATCTGAATCTTGGCTTCTCCGGCTCCGTGGATCGCCTGTTGAATCCGTCCTCCGTCGCCGATACGCTTGACGCCCGCCTCAACGCCATGACCTTCGACTTCACCAAACCGCAAGAACTGGTGCGCTGGGCGCTGCTGCGCATGCTCTACAGCAATCGCCCGCTCGAAGAGAAGATGACCTTCTTCTGGCACGGCGTGTTGACGAGCAGCTTCAGCAAGATCGGCGGCAAGCAGAACTTGCCGCTGCTCATCCAGCAGTACAACCTGCTGCGCGCGAAGGGGCTGGGCAAGTTCGACGACTTGATCTACGCCATCAGCGGCGATCCGGCGATGCTCTGGTGGCTGGATGGCCGGCTTAGCACGGGTCGCGCGCCCAACGAGAACTACGCGCGTGAGCTGATGGAACTCTTCACGATGGGCATCGGCGCGTACACGCAGGACGACGTGCACAATGGCGCGCTCGCCCTCACCGGCTGGGCCATTCGCGGCGGCAAGGGCGTCTTCGTGCCCAGCCGCCACTACACCGGCTCGGTGACATATCTCGGCCAGACGGGCCAGTTGGGACTGAGCGACGTGGTGAAGCTCGTCTGCTCGCACCCCACCACCGCGCTGCACGTCGCCTGGCGCATGTGGAGCTTCTTCGTCTGGGAGAACCCCACCGACAGCGACCTGAAGCCGCTGATTGACGCCTACAACCACAGCGACCACAACATCAGCGCGATGGTCAAGGCGATGCTCACCTCCTCGGCGTTCTCCAGCCAGAAAGCCTACCGTTCACGCATCAAAAGTCCAACCGAGTTCCTGGTGGGGGCAATCCGCAACCTGGGCCTGACCACCGACGGCAAGAATCTGCCGGCCCTGCTCGCCAGTATGGGACAGGTTCCGCTCGATCCGCCCAACGTCTCCGGCTGGGACGGCGACAAAGTCAGCTCAGCCTGGCTCTCGACGGGCGCATGGATGGCCCGCGTGAACTACATCAACGCGCTGGTCGCCTCCGCCTCCGGGTTGGCCGCGGGCGGCAAGCGCGGCAGCGCCGGTCAATCCACCAGCGCCAGCGGCATCCAGCAGGTCATCACCGACCGCAAGATCGCCAAGGCGGCCGACCTCGCGGACTACTACGTCGCGGCCCTGCTTGACAACCAGCTTGACGACAGCCGGCGGGGCATCCTGCGCGACGCCATCTCGCAGAGCGCAGCCGGCGGCCAGACGCTCACGCTCAGCGGCGGGGGGCAGGTCTCGGCGCTGGCCGCGCGCAACATGCTCTATCTGCTGATGTCCATGCCCGAATATCAGATGAACTAGGCGGGAGACGAACGATGATTCAGTTGACGCGCCGCGCGATGATCAAAGACGGCTTGCTCGCCGTCAGCGCGGGGATGATTATGCCGTCGGTCTTCTCGCGGGCCGTGCGGGCGGCAAGCAACGCCGCCAGCGAAGGCTCACACTGGGCGCAGGCGGCGCAAGGCAAGACGCTGATCGTCGTGCAGATGGCGGGGGGCAACGACGGCCTGAATACGGTCATCCCCTACACCGACGGCGCGTACTATCAGGCGCGGCCGACGCTGGGCATCCATCAGGCCGACGCGATCGTGCTAAACGAGCGGCTGGCCATGCACTCCGCGCTCAAATCTTTGCAACCACTCTGGCAGCAGAACAAGCTGGCCATCGTCGAGGGCGTGGGCTACCCGAATCCAAACCTCTCGCACTTCGCGGCGATGGACATCTGGCAGACGTTGGACCTCTCCGGCCAGGGCGCGACAGGCTGGCTCGGCAAATATGTCGCCGGCATGGTGGACAAGGACGGGCACCCGTTCCAGTCGCTCGCGGTGGGTACGGCGCTGCCGACTGCGCTCAATGCTATCAACGCCGATGTGCCGGTAGTCGCGGACCCGAAAACCTATCGCCTACAGCCCGACGCGGCGCTGCGACAGGCGGGCGAGGTCAGCCTGGCCGACGCGCGCGTGCAGACGCTGCTCAAGCTGTACAGCACCTATCCCAACTCGGCTCCCTACGCGGCGCTCCTTGACGCGACGGCGCAGAACGCGGTGCAAGGCTCCAAGACGCTGGACACGGTTGCGTCTCAGTACACCTCCTCCGTGACCTATCCCACCTCAAACTTCGCCAAGGGCTTGCAGGTGCTGGCTGAGGTGATCGTGCAGGGGCTGGGGCTGCGCGTCGGCTACGTGACGCTCGGCGGCTTCGACACTCATGGCGAGCAGGCGGACACTCACGCCAAGCTGCTCACCGATCTGGCCGATGGCCTGGCCGCCTTCTACGCGGACCTGTCGGCGCACAACGCGGCGGATAACGTCGTCGTGATGACGTGGTCGGAGTTCGGCCGCCGGGTCGAGGAGAACGCCAGCCAGGGCACCGATCACGGCACGGCCGCGCCCCTCTTCGTGCTCGGCAATTCGGTGCAGGGCGGCGTCTATGGTGAGCCGCCGGACGTGAGCAAGCTGGACAACTACGGCAATCTGATCTACACCACGGACTTCCGCTCGGTCTACGCGACGGTGCTGGATCGCTGGCTCGGCGCGCCGTCGGCGGCGGTGCTCGGCGGCAGTTTCGACGATCAGGCGTTCCTGCCGGCGAGCTAGAGTCGGGGTGCGAGTCACACAGAGTCACACAGAGTCACACAGAGTGTTCGCAGAGCTTTGGGTGGTCCGCACTCCCCCAGCCCCCTTCCCTCGCGCGGGAAGGGGGAGCCAGCGCTGTGACCGTTGGGCCAGGTTCCCCCTCGCCTCCGCAGAGGAGAGGGGGGCAGGGGGGAGGACACCCCAAACGTCAAGAACACAAGCGGACCAGCTATCACTCGCTACAGGCTGGCGCACTGGCCAAGCTTCAGGCCGGCCACGATGTTGGGCGA
>DATEGV010000136.1:0-4238 GCA_035279925.1 Ktedonobacterales bacterium
CGTCGAGGCGACCTACCCCTTTGCTTGCTCCGCGCCGCTGCGTCTGCGCGCACTGCGGCTACGTCAAGGAGTGGCGCGGGAACAAGCTATCTATCGGCGCGGCATGCGACTGGTACTTCGGCTTTCCGCTCTGGCTACAGACCCCCTGCTGTGGGCAGACGCTCTGGGCTTTCAATGAGCCGCACCTGCGTTTTCTCGAAGAGTTTGTCACCGCGGATCTGCGCGAGCGCACTCCTGAGCTACGGCGCTTCCATAACCTCACGTACGCCAGCCGGCTGCCACGGTGGGTGCAGGTGGCCGCGAACCGCGAGGATGTGCTGCGTGGGCTGGCCCGGCTGCGCGCGCTGCTGGAGGAGTAGACCTCACCCCCCAGCCCCTTGCTTCGCGCTGGCGCCGGCTTCTGACCTCACCCCCCAGCCCCCTCTCCCACAGGAGAGGGGGAGCCAACGCCGCAACGTTCCGGCCAGGGTTCCCCTCGCCCGCGCACGGGAGAGGGGGTGGCGCGTCAGCGCCAAGCGTGACAGGGCCCGCGAACCCAAGCGGGAGGTATCGCTTCACATCATGGAATCTCTGCGTCAGCGCTCCTAGAATCGCAAGTACAATCAGCGACTTGAGCGTTTCTCCGTATGATAGTTAAGGAGCGCCTGTATGGACATCTCAGGCAAGGTCGTTCTCATCACAGGGGCGTCTGAGGGCATCGGACTGGCTACAGCGCGCCTCTTCGCGGCGCACGGGGCGCGCCTGGCTCTGGCGGCGCGGTCCGCGCAGAAGCTCGAGCAGCTCGCGGCGGAGTTACCGGGGTCGCTCGCAATCCCCACAGATATGCGCGACGAGCAGGCGATCAAACGTATGATCGAGCGGACGCGAGAACAATACGGGCAGGTGGACGCGCTCATCAACAACGCCGGCCAGGGGATGCACGTCCGCGTTGAGCAGGCGGACCTGGCGCAGTATCGCGCCGTCTTCGAGCTCAACGTCGTCGCCGTGATCGCCGCGATGCAGGCCGTCATCCCCATCATGCGGGAGCAGGGTGGCGGCGTCATCGTCAACATCTCATCTGGCACGACGAAGATGCTGGGGGTCGGCCTCGCGCCGTACTCCTCGACGAAGCACGCGCTCAACGCCATCACCCTCGCCGCGCGCCAGGAGCTTGCTCCGGACAACATCCGCGTCGGCCTCGTCTACCCCGGCATCACGGCGACCGATTTTCACGACCACCTCGCCAACGCCGGCGCCTGGGCGGGTCCACGCAGCGGAATGGCGATGGAAACCGCCGAGAACGTCGCGGAGAAAATCCTCGAAGCGGTACGGACCGAGGAGGCGGAGGTCTTCGCGGAGAGCGTCAAGGCGCGGATGGGCGGATCGTAGCGGGGAGGCGGCGCGCTACAATCTGCCAGGCGACACGATCACGGGTTCGTTGCCAGGGGAGGGGAAGCTTGCTATGAGTGGGACACAAGAGGTGCGGGTCATCGGCGCGGGCGACATGGAGCGCTTCGTCGAGATCACCGCGCACGCCTATCCGGGGATGAAGCTTGTCACGCAGATGGACCGCGACACGTTCCGCGAACAACTGGCCACGCGCGGCGCCGACCCGGCCATCCACCTCTACGGCCTCTACCGCGCGGGCGAGCTTCTCGGCGGCATGGTGCTCTACGACTTCGACATGACGCTCTATGAAACGCGCGCCGGCGTGGGTGGCGTCGGCATGGTGGGGGTGGACGCGCTCCACAAGAAAGAAAAGGTCGCCCGTGATCTAGTCGCCGCGTACCTGCGCCATTATCGCGAACAGAACTACGCGCTGGCCGCGCTCTATCCCTTCCGGCCGGACTTCTACGCCGCGATGGGCTTCGGCTACGGAACCAAGATCAACGCCTACCGCGTCACGCCCTCCTCGTTTCGCGCCGGCGGCGACAAGAGCCGCGTGCGCTTCATGACGCCCGACGACCGCGAGCGTCTGGTCGCCTGCTACGAACGCTATACGGAGAAGACGCACGGCATGTTTCGCCTGGTCGAGTCTACGAAACGCACGTTCCGCGCGAGTCCCGACTATCGCGTCGTCGGCTACGAGCGCGACGGTGAGATACAGGGCTACATCTCGTACCAACTGCGCGTGCCCAATCCCGACGAGAGCTTCGTCTTGCAAGACCTCCATATCCAGCAGTGGGTGTACGAGACACCGGAGGCGCTGCAAGGACTGACCGCCTTTCTGCGCTCGCAGGCCGATCAGGTGCGCCGCGTCGTGTTCTACACCTTCGACGAGAGCTTCTTCTACGCGCTGACTGATCCGCGCAACGGCAGCGACCATCTGCTGCCGCCCGTCAACCACGAGAGCAACGCGCAGGGCGTCGGCCTGATGTATCGCGTCATCAATCTGCGCCGATTCTTCGAATTGCTGGCCGAGCACGACTTCGGTGGCGAGACGCTGACGCTCGGGCTGAACGTGCGCGACACATTCGTGCCGGAGGAGAACGGCGCGCTCACGGTGCGCTTCGAGGCCGGGCGGGCGCGCGTGGTGGAGGCTGGCGCCGCCGCACCGGAGGTGACGGTGGAGATTGGCGTCGCGGAGCTGTCGTCGCTGCTGATGGGCTGCGTACCCTTCGGCGCGCTCTACGATCTGGACCTCGCCCACATCTCAGACTCCGCCCGCGTGGAACAGGTCGAGCGGCTCTTCCGCGCGGCGCGCAAGCCCGTCTGCCTGACGCCGTTCTAGTCAGCCTCAGCGATTGCTTCGCATGTCACCGCGTCACAACACTCTCGTCGGGTTCCCCCTCTCCTGTGGGAGAGGGGGGCAGGGGGTGAGGTCCACGCAGCCGCGAGCCGAAGAACTGCGTGAGCACGGCAACGCAGCAGGGGATGAGACACCACAGAAACAGCCACTCCGAAGGTAGCGAATATCGGTACTGCCCGGCGCCAATCTCGCAGCCAGGACCGCAGGATATCCAGCGATCGCTCCACGCTATGATGATCGGCAGGCGCGCGTCGAGGACGAGCAGCGCGAGCGCGCCGACAGCTGATAGGGAAGTGACGCGGTTCACCGTTCGCGGCAGTCGTGACATGACAATTGTCGCGGCGAAGATGAGCAGGATGCCGACGAAGATCAGCCAGAACGCGACAAATGGCAGTGTTGGGCCGACGACGAAACCAATGGTGTCGGTACGTGGAGGCGGTGGCGGGGGATACAGGCCGTTATACCCGCAAATCTTCCACGCGCAGTACTGATCCGGCGCCATCCAGACCGAGAGCAGCGCGACCGCCGCGCCGCCAAGAGCGGCAATCGTACTCAGCATCGCGATAACGCGGAGCCAGCGAGCCATCGGATTGTCCTTCACGCTACGACATGTCATCGCCCTCTATAACGAGCGGGCCGCGCATTGTGGCAGGCTCAGTTCACGTAAAGCGCTCGTTCAGCGTGGCGGGTAGATGCGCAGCGAATAGTTGCCCGCGCTCGGCACGTTCACATCAACCTCATACACCGGGCCGCTGCCCTTCGTGGCCACGAAACCGTTCGACGTGATCTGCGTCAACGTGTAGTTATTCGACTGCATCCCGAGCTCAAGGATGCTCAGGATCGTCGCCGGCGTGCCCGCGCTGCAAAAATACCGGTCCTCGCACCAGGGATCGCGTGATGGCTCGCCCATACATCCCCGCGCGAGATCGCGGCCCAGTCGTGGGTCGCTCCCCTTCATCAGAAATACCCGCAGGCGCGCGAACTGGACAATCCGCGCGCATATTCGCGGCGTGGTCGCCCGATGCTACAATCGCAAGCGGACGCATTCAAGTAATCGTGCAGCCAGGAGAACCCATCGTGTATCAAGACGCCACGCTGCGTTTCGTCGAACTCCTCCAGCTCAAGCAACCTCCCATCGCCCTCGCTTTCGTGGATTCCGTCGCGGGTATCGAGCATATCAGCCGGAAGGCGCCCTCCGCCTGCACGTTCTGGCGCCTGGCGGAGCAAGGCGTCTTCTACGCGACGGCCGAGGATCACCAGGAATGTCCAATCGGCATGATGACAATGGGATTTCACATGCCAGAGGAGTCGCGACAGCGCGCCCAGGCCCTTATCGCGCAGTCGCTGTGTTACACTAGTCCCGCGTGGCCATTCGCCGCGCTGCGAACGTAGCGCCGTCCCTCGCGCGGTGGGCGCATGTTGCGAATCGCCGGCGCCCCGCGTGTAGGTGTACGGAACGCGCTCACATCACGGACCCCGCCCAAGAGGAGGGCCATGAAACACGGATTCT
>DATEGV010000137.1:0-11630 GCA_035279925.1 Ktedonobacterales bacterium
AGAGGTGGTTCGGGGAGGATTGTTGCCATTCCGCCATCAGCGCCATCATCAGGTCGCTCAGCTCGACTGGTTCTGGGTGAAGCTGGAATGACGCCGCCCGCGTCTCTCGGAGCGCGCGCGCGTCGTCCAGGGCGCGCTGCGCCTCGAGTGAAGCCGATCGCGCGATGGCGGCGAGTTCGCGCTGCGCTTCGGCGTCGCCACGCCTGCTCATTCGACGCAGTTGCTCCGCGGCGTCCGCGATCTCCGTGAGGTTGTGTGCGAGGTACGCGAAGAGGTCCGCGTCGAGGGTATCATCGTCCGGTGCGCTCATCGCCTCGAACAGCAGCGCGTAGCCCGTCCGAGCAGCGTCGTCGAACGCGACGGCAAAGCGCTGGACGCGATAGCGCGCCGCGCCTAAATGCGCGAGTTGCGCCACTAGTGGCGCGTCATCCGATCGCGGCGTGTCGAGCGTTTCCGAGCCAGGGTCTTCACATCGCAGAGCCGCCAACACAACGTCCGCTTGTTCGCCGATGGCCCGTTCCGCCGGGATACGCAGCAGCGCGGACGCGGCTGGACTGATAACGCGCGCGCAGTTGCTCGCGTCGAACACGACGATGGCAAGCTGTGTCCCTCGCGCGAGAAGCTCCCAGACCGCGAGCGGCGTTGCCATCGAGCGTGGCGCGGCGCGAGCGGCCGTTGCGGTGGCGTCGGCGCTTCCACGGCGCGGGCGTCTGGGGAGCGTGGTGAGGAAGGTGTCGGACACGATAAATGGCCTTGCGGAGTCCTAAACACAAGGAAACAATGCGCAGCTTTTGCTAGTATATCGCAGAGTGGACGAGCTAGCCAGTGCGGCCTGACAGGCGCGACGGCGCGAGCGAGCGTTTAGGAAACTGTAAGGGAAATATGTCGGGCTGCAAGGCGCCCGTATAGGAAACGGCGCTACAATAGTGCAAGCATGGGCGCGTGTGCTTTCATGCGCGAGAGGGGTAGACGGTAACGATGCAACATGTCAGCACGGTAAGCGCTCCAAGCTGGAGGGCTAGCCTCGCGGCATATATCAACCTCATGAAGCCGCATGTGACGGTCTTGCTGCTCGGCACCACCCTGGCGGCGATGGTCGTCGCGGCGGGCGGATTCCCCCAGTGGGAACTCGTGCTGGCGACGATGCTCGGCGGCGCGATGGCGGCCGGCAGCGCGAACGCGATCAACTGCTATTGGGATCGGGACATAGACCAGCTCATGGCGCGCACTCAGAAGCGGACGCTGCCTTCGCGGCGGCTGCCTGAGACGCATGCGTTGATCTTCGGCTTGTCGCTGGGGGCAGGATCGTGCCTGATCCTGTATCGCTTCGTCAACGCGCTCAGCGCGGCGCTCGCCGTCTCGGCCATCCTGTTCTACGTCCTCATCTATACGATGTGGCTGAAACGCACGACGCCGCAGAACATCGTCATCGGCGGCGCGGCGGGCGCCGTGCCGGTGCTCGTCGGCTGGGCGGCGGTGACGGGCGGCGTTGGGCTTGCCGCCGTCTGGATGTTCCTCATCATCTTCCTGTGGACCCCACCGCATTTCTGGGCGCTCTCGCTGATCCTCAAGAAGGACTACGAGCGCGCTCACGTGCCGATGCTGCCAGTGGTCTCCGGCGAGCGCGAGACGCAGCGACAGATAGTGCTCTATTCGCTGCTGCTCCTGGCGGCGTCGCTGGTGCTCTTCGCCACGGGAACGATGGGGTACCTGTATCTTGCGTCGGCGGCGGTCTTTGGGCTCTGCCTGCTGGCGCTCGCCATACGGCTCGCGTATACCCGGACATTGAGCGCGGCGCGCACGATGTTCTGGTTCTCGAATTACTATCTCGCGCTGCTCTTCGCGGCGATGGTGGTTGACCGTGTACTGCGATAGTGGGAGCGACCCAACAGCGAAGGCGGCGCGATGAAGCTTCGGACCATCTCACGCATCTCGGTGGTCGCGCTGGTGGTTATCGTGAGCGCCGTGATCGTCATACACAGTAAGCTCACCGACACGCGCGCCGCCGCGTTGGTGGGAGCCGATCTTGGCGCGACCGCCGCGCCAGATTTCACGCTGGCGGACCAGAACGGGGCGACTGTCTCGCTACAGCGGTTGCGCGGCCATCCAGTGGCGCTGACGTTTCTCGATACGCGGTGCGTTGGGAACTGCGGGGCCACGGCGGATAAGCTGTTCGCCGCGGTGAGCGCGCTCGGAGCGAAGGCTTCACGGGTGGAGTGGATCGCGGTAAGCGTGGACCCGACCGGCGACTCAGCCCAGTCGGCGACGGCGTTCGTAGCGAGCCACCACCTGTCGGGTGATCTTCACTATCTGCTCGGTTCGTCGGCGCAACTGACCCCGGTGTGGAAAGCCTATGGCATCGAAGCGACACCGGGACAGGACATCGGCGCGCACGAGCAGGGGGTCTATGTGATAGATGGCAAGGGCCGCGAGCGCGTGTATCTTGACAGCGGCTCCACGTCGGCGGCGCTTGCGTCTGATCTGCGGGCGCTGCTGTCGTGAGCGTGGCGAATCGGGAGTTCATCCGCGATGTACGCGGGTAGCCGTTGAGCGCGGTAACGTGAGGAGTCGTCGGCGTCCGACCTTTCGGGAAGCGCCGGATTGGATACGCGATTTCGTAGTGACGGGGCCGCCGGTTTCCTGGCGAGCCACGGTGTTGAGGAGGTCGAGGAGCTGAACATGCGCTTTCGTTCAAATGTACGGCGATGGATCGGGGTGGCGGTGCTCGGCGTCGTCACCTCCGCCATCCTGAGCGCCTGCGGCGGCGGCAAATCTCCCAGCGTGCTGGCGCCGAATGGACCGGCGGCGCTCAAGGAGAGCAACATCGCGTGGATGGTGTTCGCCATCTGTGTCGTCGTCTTCGTCGGCGTGACCTCCGTCCTGCTCTACTCCGTCGTCAAGTTTCGAGCGCGCCCCGGCATGCCGGAGCCGCGCCAACTGCACGGCAACACCAAGCTGGAGATCGCCTGGACAATCGCTCCAACGGTGGTCCTCTTCATCATTCTCGCGGTCACGATCTCGACGATGTTCGCGCTGGCGCAGCCCAAGGACCCCAACACGATTACCGTGCGGGTGCTGGGCCACCAGTGGTGGTGGGAGTTCCAGTACAACAATGGGGCCGTGGTGACGGCGGACGAGATGCACGTGCCGGTCAATACCGTCGTGCATATTGACCTCTACTCCGACAACGTCATCCACAGCTTCTGGGTCCCGCAGCTCACCGGCAAGACGGACGTCATCCCCGGCCACAACAACACGATGTGGCTGGAGGCGAGCAAGGTGGGCCAGTATCGCGGCGAATGCACCGAGTTCTGCGGCACTCAACACGCGCACATGGACTTCGTCGTGATCGCGCAGTCCGCCAGCGACTACCAGGCTTGGCTCGCGGCGCAGGCCAATCCAGCCGCGACCCCCGCCACCGGTTCCGTCGAGTCCCAGGGGTTGACGGTCTTCAAGCAGAACGGCTGCGCCTCCTGCCACCAGATTGACGGCGTGACACCCGTCGGCCCCAAGATCGGGCCGAATCTGACGCACTTTGGTTCGCGTGGTCTGATTGCGGGCTACGTTCTGGACAACACTCCGGCCAACCTGACAACGTGGATCCATGACGCGCAGCAGGTGAAGCCGGGCGTGGACATGCCGGCGTTCGATGGGACCAAGGGTTCGCAGGGCAACATCAGCTCGGACCAGTTGAATCAGCTCGTCCAGTATCTGGAGAGCTTGCAGTAAACGATCACACGCGAGCGGGCGTCGGTTGGAGGCAGCCGGCGCCCTGGAGAGCGGCGGTTGCCGCGATCCCTTGACACCGACACTGAAGGAGGACCCATGGCCATCGGGAGTATCGCGACTCGTGGGCGGGCCGCGCGTAAGTCCTGGTCCCAGACCGCGCTGGGTTCCTGGCTTACGACCACCGATCATAAAAAAATCGGCATCATGTATCTCTTCACCGCGTTCATCTTCTTTCTCTTCGGCGGCATCGAGGCAAGTCTGATTCGCTTGCAGCTTGCGCAGCCGAATGGCAAGGTGCTGAGCCCGGAGCAGTACGATCAGGTCTTCACCATGCACGGGACGACCATGATCTTCCTGTTCGTCATGCCGACGATGGTCGGCTTCGGCAACTACCTCGTGCCGCTGATGGTCGGCGCGCGCGACATGGCGTTCCCACGGCTGAACGCGCTGGGGTACTGGCTGCTGCTCTTCGGCGGCGCGTTCATGTACTCCAGCTTCCTCTTTGGAGCCGCGCCAAACGCGGGCTGGTTCAGCTACGCGCCGAATACGGAGGCGACGCCCTCCTGCTTCAGCAACTCCGTGCATGCGTTGACAGCGCAGCAACAGGCGCAGCACGCCGCCCAGACCGCGCTCGCCGGCGGGCAGGGCTGTTTCGCGCCCGGCTCCAACATGGACTTCTGGATCATCGGACTCAACCTGTTGGGCATCGCCTCCATCCTCGGCGCGCTCAACTTCATCGTGACAATCCTGCGCATGCGCGCTCCGGGTATGACGATCAATCGCATGCCGTTGTTCGTCTGGATGACGCTCATCACGTCATTCCTGCTGGTTTTCGCGATGCCCAGCCTGACGGTGGCGAGCTTCTTCCTGCTCTTCGATAGGCACCTGGGAACACACTTCTTTCAGGCGAGCCAGGGCGGTGATCCTCTCCTCTGGCAGCATCTCTTCTGGTCGTTCGGCCACCCTGAGGTGTACATCCTGATCTTACCCGCGTTCGGCATGATCTCGGAGATACTCCCCGTCTTCTCGGGGAAGCCCATCTTCGGATACACCTTCGTGGCGTGGTCCGGCGTCGCCATCGGCTTTCTGAGCTTCACCGTCTGGGCGCACCATATGTTCGCGGTGGGTCTGCCCGTCGTCGCACAGGCGTTCTTCGCCTCCACGACGACACTCATCGCGATCCCGACAGCGGTGAAGATCTTCAACTGGGTGGCGACGCTCTACGGTGGCAAGCTGAGATTCACGACGCCGATGCTCTTCGCGACGGGCTTCATCGCGATGTTCCTCATCGGCGGGTTGAACGGCGCGGCGCTGGCGGTGGTCCCGTTCGACTACCAGATCACCGACACCTACTTCGTGGTGGCGCACATCCACTACGTGCTCTTCGGCGGGAGCGCGCTGGCCATCTTTGCGGGGCTATTCTACTGGATGCCGAAGATGTCCGGTCGCCAGTTGAATGAGACGCTCGGCAAGATCCAATTCTGGCTGATGCTCATCGGCTTGAATCTGGCGTTCTTCCCCATGCACATTCTCGGCATTCTTGGGATGCCACGCCGCCAGTACACCTACGCGCCGAATCTCGGCTGGAACGGCCTGAACCTGCTCGCGACGGTGGGCGTCGGCTTCCTGTTCGTCGGCGTGCTGATGTTCATCGTGAACTTCCTGGTGACGATGCGCCAGCCGGCGAACGCGCCCGCCGATCCCTGGCACGCCTTCACGCTGGAGTGGGCGACCTCCTCGCCGCCGCCGAAGGAGAACTTCGAGACGATTCCGGTCGTGCGCGGGCGTCGGCCCGTGTGGGACCTCAATCATCCTGAACTTGCCGACTGGCGTTCCGAACACCACTGACGCGGTATGCTTGATGTCGAGCGGTGGGGAGTCGGCGCGGCCCCCCGTCCCGCTCGGCGGCGCTGAGCGCGTCTGCGGTATGCTTTGGTTATGTTGAGTTCCGTGACACGAGTGGGGCGAAGGACGATGGAGACGAGACCCGCGATTCGGCTGAGCCGCCGGAGCATTGTCGGCTTTAGCCTCGTGTCGCTCGCGTCCCTGGCGCTGCTGATCTTGCTGCTGGTCCGGCTAGTCTCGGCGACGGCCACAGCGGCGAGCGCGCCCTCCGCCTCGTTGATCGGCCACACCGCGCCTGACTTCACGCTGACGGTCTGGAACGGCGCGGCGACGCAGACGATTCACCTGGCGGACCTGCGCGGGAAGCCGGTGGTGGTCAACTTCTGGGCATCCTGGTGCGCCGACTGTGTCGCGGAGCAGCCGTTGCTGCAAGCCGCGTGGCAGAAGTATCAGGCGCAGGGGGTCGTTATTCTGGGCCTGGCGTATGAAAACAAGCAGTCCGACGGCCTGCCGTTCCTGAGCCAGCACGGCGTGACGTATCCATGCGGCGTGGATGCGGGCAATACGGCGCCGACGGACTACGCCGTGACGGGTGTGCCGGAGACGGTGTTCATCAATCGGCAGGGTGTCGTAGTCTACAAGTCCACTGGACCTGTGGATGACGGCATGCTGGATCGCGAGATTCAGGCGATTCTGAAGTCGTGAGCCGGCAGGCGTGGGCAAGAGGACAGAGGGAGACAACAGTGTTCGCACATGTGGGAGCGGGAACGATTCTGGCCGCATTCGTCGGCGGGCTGATCTCGTTCTTCTCACCGTGTGTCGCGCCGCTGGCGCCGGGGTACATCGGCTACCTCTCCAGCGCGTCTCTGCGGACCGACGCCGCCTCGTCGGAGGCTATTGCGTCGGATGGCTCCGGGGTGATCGCGGTCCGGCGGGCAAATCCGGCGCTCGCGCCGTGCCTGCTCTTCGTCGGCGGGTTCTCCGCGGCCTTCATCGCGCTCGGTCTGCTCTCGGCCAGCTTCGGACGCCTGCTGGTCGCGTACCAGTTGGTGCTTGAGACGATTGCGGGCATCGTGATGATCGCGATGGGCGCGTTCCTGCTGGACCTGCTGCCGCGCGGTGTGACCGGCGTGCTGCTCCGCGAGGCGCGCGCGCACGTCGGCTCGGCGCGGCTCCAGCGGTTCGGCGCGGTCGGCCCGTTCCTGCTTGGCGTCGTGTTTGCCGCCGGCTGGACGCCCTGCATCGGTCCGGTGCTGGCCTCGATTCTGGCGTATGTCGGCGTCTCGGCCAGTCTCTCGGCCGGAGCGTTGCTGCTGACGAGCTACTCGCTCGGCTTTGCGGCGCCGTTCATCCTGATCGGGCTAGGCTGGACGAAGGGACTCATCTCCTTGGGGTGGGTCACCCGCTACAGCCGGCGCATCTCGATCATCAGCGGCGTGGTGCTGATCGTGGTCGGCATCGTCTACTTGACAGGTCAGGTGTCCATATTCGCGACCTGGGCGCAGCAACTCAATGTGCCTGGGTTCGCCAAGTGATAGTCAGTGACCGATGCTAGGTTTCGTCCTGCGCGACGTGATGCGGACCGCGCATATCATCGCGGGCGGCGCCTGGCTCGGCGGCAGTATCGTCTACGCGCTGGTGCTCGTGCCGGCCTTTCGGTTGGGCGGCGCGGCTCCGGCGCTGAGCGCACAGGTGGGCGCGCTGTTTCGGCGGCTGGTCAATCTGTGTATCGGCGTCTTGTTGGTGTCGGGCGTATATCTGGTCTTCGACCGGCTGACGTCCACGGCGGTTGGCGCCGCCTACGTGGTGACGCTGGCGATCAAGATCGCGGTGGCGCTGGCGATGATGGCGCTGGCGGTCGCGCAGGCGCAGGAGGCGCTCCGGCCCGCGAAGCGGCGCGGCCGGTTATGGCGTATCGCGCCGTTGGGCATCTTGTGGCTGGGTGTCGTGACGTTTCTACTCGGAGCGACGTTGACGGGACTGTATGAGGTCTCCGTCGCCCGCTGATTCGGAAATGGAGTGAGCGCAGTGCAGGTCGAGTCTGTGGCGCGGATCACCGCGAAACCCGCCGCCAGAAGAGGTCGGCGCAAGCTGCCATTGAGCTTTATGATCGCCGGCGTCGCGATCATCGGCGCGGTGCTGTACCTCGTCGTCGCCAACACCGGCGCGTCGGCGCAGTACTACATGTCCATCCACGCGCTGCGCGCCTGTACGACCTGCGCGACCAAGACGATACGTGTCGTGGGCGACGTGCGGAGCGGCTCTATCACCCGCAATGACGCGACTCAGGTCGTCCACTTCGATATCGTGGATGGCGCCGACACGATGGCGGTGGTGTATAGCGGCGTCGTGCCGGACATCTTCCGCGCGGGCGTGCAGGTCGTCGTGGAGGGCCGCCTGAACAGCGTGGGCGTCTTCCAGGCGCGGAACCTGCTCGCGAAGTGTCCGTCGAAGTTTCAGTCGGCCACGCCACCCGCGTAACCAAAGCCGTTAGGAGTTCGTCGTGCGGTTCACAGATCTAGGCATGATCGCCCAATTGCTTGCGCTGGTGTTCGCCGTGTACGCGGTGGCCACATCGGCGCTCGGCGCCATGCGCAAGCGACCGGCCCTCGTCGAGAGCGGACGGCGCGCGGTGCTGGTGGTGGCGGCCTTCCTGCTGACGGCCGCTGGCGCCCTGATAGCGTCGTTCCTGACGCACGATTACGGCGCGCAATACGTGTATCAGCACTCCAGCCAGGCGATGCCGTGGTATTACACGCTGGCGGCATTCTACGGCGGCCAGGAGGGGTCGCTGCTCTATTGGACGATGATGCTGGCCATATTCTCCTCGGTGGTCGTGCTGCTGCATCGTCGCGCGCCCTCCGTGCTGATGCCGTACGTCGTCGCGGTCCTGATGACGATTGACGGCTTCTTCCTGTTCGTGCTGAACTTCGCCACGACGCCGTTCAGCCGCTTTCACGTCGTGCCGGCGGACGGCCTGGGCCTGAACCCTGTCCTGCAAGACCCCGGCATGCTGGTACACCCTCCTATGCTGCTGATGGGGTACATGAGTTTCTCGGTGCCCTTCGCCTTCGCCGTCGCCGCGCTCATCACCGGGCGACTGGACAGCGCGTGGCTGCGCGCGATTCGCCGCTGGACGCTGGCCTCGTGGAGCATCCAGACGACGGGGCTGCTGCTCGGCGCCTGGTGGGCGTACCACGTCCTCGGATGGGGCGGCTACTGGGGTTGGGACCCGGTGGAAAACGCCGCCTTACTGCCGTGGCTCACGGCGACGGCCTTTCTGCACTCGACGATGGTTCAGGAGCGGCGCGGGACGCTGAAGGTGTGGAATCTTGCGCTCATCATCGCGACCTTCGGCCTGTCGCTCTTCGGCACCTTTGAGGTGCGCAGCGGCGTCATCTCGTCGGTCCATTCGTTCGCGTATTCGAGCATCGGCCCGTACTTCCTCGGCTTCATCGCGTTCGCGCTCATCTTCTCGATTGGCCTATTCGTCTATCGGTTGCCGCGCCTGCGCCCGGAATACGAGTTCACAACTATCGTCTCGCGTGAAGGCAGCTTCCTCGTCAACAACTTGCTCTTGACGGGCATCGCGTTCGCGACCTTCTGGGGCACCATTTTCCCCATCATCTCGCAGGTCGTGCGCAACCAGACCATGACGGTGGGCAGTTCATTCTACAAGCAGGTCAACGGCCCCCTCTTCCTGCTGCTCATCTTCGCGATGGGCGTCGGCCCGCTGCTGGCATGGCGCAGAGCCTCGTGGGAGAGCATCTGGCGCAACTTCCGTTGGCCCGCGCTCGCGGCCGCCCTCTGCGCGCTGATTCTGCCGCTGCTGGGCGAAACGAACGTGCTCGCAAACATTGGGTTCAGCGCCTGCCTGTTTGCCGCCGCGACGATCTTCTATGAGATCGCGAAGGGCATGCGCGTTCGGCATGGTCACGGCGATGCGTATCCGCGCGCGTTCGTCATGCTTGTGAGCCGGCACCGCCAGCGGTACGGCGGCTACCTCGTCCATCTCGGTCTCATCCTGCTCGCGGTCGGCGTCATCGGCTCGCAGTTCTTCCAGGTCGAGCGCGACGCGCAGCTTCAGGCGCGGCAGGCGGTCTCGGTCGGCGGCTACACTGTGCAGTACCAGGGCGTCTCGGACACGACGCGCAACGGGATCGAAACCCTGCGAGCGCACCTCACCGTCAGCCAGGGCGGCGGCAAGCTCGGCGACATCTATCCGGGCCAGCGCATCTTCCCCGGCTTCGAGAGCCAGCCGACCAGCGTTGTCTCCATCACCACCTACAACCTCAAAGACGTGTACGTCTTCCTTGCCGCCGTTGATGGCGCAACCTCCGTAACGATTCGCGTCTTCGTGAACCCGCTCGTCAGTCTGGTCTGGCTGGGCGGGCTGGCGATGCTCCTGGGTGGCATCGTGTGCTGGTGGCCGGAGCGTCGCCGCCTCGCGACAAAACGCGAAAAGCGGCAACTTCCGGCAACTCGACCGGCGCGCGTGGAGGTGGGAGTATGAACCTCCTCCGCGTATTGCGCCGCCCCTCCGTGCTTGCCGCGCTGGCGCTAGTGCTCGGTATCGGGCTTGTCTGGGGCGTCACCGCCGCGCACGCCGCCCAACCGCGCACGTTGGATCAGCGCACATATGACGTTGCCAGCCAGTTGCAATGTCCCGTCTGCAACGGCGAATCCGTCGCGGACGCCTCCTCAGAGGTTGCCCTGGAGATGCGCTCCGTGGTGCGCCAGAAGCTCGCGGCGGGCGAATCGGAGCAGCAGGTGCTCGACTACTTCCGCCACAACTACACCGACGCCATACTGGAGACGCCGCCGAAGCGGGGCTTCACCTGGCTGATCTGGATCGCGCCGTGGGCCATGTTCGTCGCCGCGCTCCTGTTGTTCTACAGCGTGGGCCGCGAGTGGCGTCGCAACCGTAGCGGCTCCGTCGCGCGTCCCGCCGTCGAGGTCGCGTCCTCAACCCTCACCGGCGACGAGCGGGCGCGGTTCCGTGCGTTGCTGCAACAGGAGCTTGACCGCGACGAAGGTTATCGAAAGGGAGGCGACTGATGCCATTGATCATCGCCGTCTCCCTGGGGCTCTCCGCGCTCGTGGTGGTCTGCTATCCGCTACTCGGCCTGGTGACCACGACCGAGGTCGCCGAGGTCACCGACCCACTCGCCGAGGTTGCCGATCGTGAGACGCAGGCCAAACGGGCGCTGCGTGAGGTGGACTTCGATCATCGCCTTGGCAACCTGGAGGATGTGGATTACGAGTCGCTGCGTGACCGTTATGAGCAGCGCGCGCTAGAGGCGCTACGGGAACGGTATGCGCGCGAGCAAGAGCTTGATGCGCGCATTGACCGCGAGCTTGCCGCCCTGCGTGCGGGCCAGTCCTCATCGGGCGCCGCGCGGGTCCGCGCACGTGAGGCTGGTTCTCAGGCCACCAAGGCGCCAAGCACCGAGCGGACGAATGGCCGGCGACCGGCGAGCGCGCCACATACCCGGCGAAGAAGGAGCGTGTAGCATGCGCAGACTCTTCGCCGCGCTTCTGCTCGCGCTCACAGTTGCCGCGCTGCCGGTCTCCGTCACCGTGTACGCCGCTCCCTTCCACCTCGCGTCGGCGACCGCGGCGGCGTCCGGCACGCTCACTGGCGCGCTGGTCAACGGGTCACAGCGCAACGCGCCGATCGCGAACGCTGTCGTCACGCTACGGACCTACGACGCCCATTCGCAGCCACAGGATACCGGCAGCGTCCACACGGATAGCGGCGGCCGGTTCACATTCGCCAATCTGGACGGCAGCGGAGCCACTACCTACGACGTGTACACAAAGTTCCAGAACGGCGCGTTTACAAGCGGCGCGGTGACATTCGCGAAGGGGCCGACCCAGCAAGTAACTTTGACGGTCTACGCGACCTCGACGAGCGACGCGAACGTGCATGTGTCGCTGGCCACGATCCTGTTCTCATCGCCGAATCAGTTGGCGGGCTATATTCCCGTCGGCGAGTACATCACCTTCGACAACACCGGCGCGACCGCCTATATCGCCACACCGGGCGCGGCCAA
>DATEGV010000138.1:0-5875 GCA_035279925.1 Ktedonobacterales bacterium
GCCGCTCCATGCTGGCGAAACTGATCGCATCCACCAAGGAGAACTTTCTATCGTGGCGCTGATGAATGATCTCGCGAGCCCGTGTCTCGTCCCGCTCATAGGCGCGGACAATCTGTGTGGCGCTGGCATACAATCGGTCTAGCATCCGCTCAGTTATGTCACGTCCGAGACGATTGAGGAGAAGCGTGTGGGTTTCCGCGACTACAAAGTTACTGGTGAGTAGCGTGTTACCTTCTCGGTTAATTTGTTGGGCCGTGGTGAGCGCAACCGCATGGTTGTTGTCGCGAGCGTCCGCTAGGGCGTAGTAGGCGGACGTGTCCACAAACACTCGCTCACTCATTGATCTGGTAGGCAATGTAGATCGGCAGCGGCTTCAGCAAGGTATTTGCGCTTGTTGGTAGAGACGTCAGTTGGCCCTTCGGAGTGGCCCATCCCGACGATGTCCCACAATGGATCGTTCGCGGTGAGCCCGCGCCGCCGGCGGGTCCTCGCCCGCACCGGAGCGAGTCTGAATAGTGCGCCGTTGCGCTCGACGGTAATATCCTTGCCAGCCTTAGCCTCATCGAAGAGGGCGGGCGCGTTCGTCAGGAATTCATCGAAGCGCACGACCTCGCCACGTTTCTCAGTAGCCATCGCGCCCTCCCTTGTTTGCGAGTGTACCACATCGGGTATTCCTATGTTGGCCGCAACGCTTACTTCCCCAGCCCATACTTCGTCGCGATGGCTACCGCCTCCGTGCGGTTGCCCGCGCCCAGCTTCATCAGGATGCTGCTGACATGGAACTTCACCGTCCGCTCCGTCACCACCAGCTCGTGCGCGATCTCCTTGTTCTGCAAGCCGCGCATCACCAGCCGCAGCACCTCTAGCTCGCGGCTCGTCAGCGAGCGAATCCCCTGCGCCACCATGCTGTCATCGCTCACCTGCCGCAGCAACCGCGACGCCACCACCGGCTGCAACAGCGAGTTGCCCGCATGGACCACGCGCACCGCCGCGAAGATCTCGTCGCGCGGCGCCCCCTTGAGCACATAGCCCTGCGCCCCCGCGCGCACCGCCGCCAGGATGCGGTCATCCGTGTCGAAGGCGGTGAAGACGATAACCCGCGCGCTCGCCCCCCGCTGGCGCAGCCGTTGCAGCACCTCTACCCCGTCCATCTCCGGCATCTCCAGGTCCAGCAGCACCACATCCGGCCGCCGCTCCGTGACCGTGCGCAGCGTCTCCGCGCCGTCGCCCGCCTCGCCCACCACCTCGAAATCCGGCTGCGCGCTCAGAATCGCCACCAGCCCATCGCGCACGATGGGGTGATCGTCGGCCACCAGGATGCGGATCGGCGCGTTCATTCGGTCCCCTCCAACGGAATCGTCACCGCGATGCGCGTCCCCTCGCCGGGACAGCTCGACAACTCCAGGCAGCCGCCCAGCAGCTTCGCCCGCTCGTTCATCCCCACGATGCCGTAGCGGCCCGGCGGAATCGTCTCGGCGTCGAAGCCCATTCCGTCATCTTCGATCGTCAAACGGACCGCGTGCGGCGTCGTCTCCAGCCGCAACGTCACCCTTTTGGCTTGGGCGTGCGCGGCGATATTGGTCAGCGTCTCCTGCGCGATGCGGTACACTCCCGTCTCCACCGGCGCCGGCAGCGGTCCGCTCTCGCCCACGGTCTCGCACTCGACGGGGACGCCGTGCTGGCGCGACCACGAACGCGCCAGGCTTGCCAGCGCCTCCGGCAGCGTCCGCCCTTCCAGCGGCGCCGCGCGCAGATCCTGTACTGATCGGCGCGTCTCCTCGATGTTCGCCCGCGTCAGCGCCAGCGCCTTGCGCACCGTCGCTTGAATGCGCCGGCGGTCCGTCTCGCCATCCAGCAGGTCATCCACCGATTCAAGCTGGAGCGCGATGGCGGTGAGTCCCTGCGCCAGCGTATCGTGCAGCTCGCGCGCGAGCCGGCCGCGCTCCTCCTCCGCGCCGAGCTGGGCGCTGCTGGCGAAGAGGTGGGCCCGCTCGATGGCGATGCTGACGAGATCGCCGACGGTGTAGAGCAGGCGCAGATCCTCGGCGCTCAACTCGCGCCAATCCGTGCTCGCCACGTTGAGGACACCCAGCTTCTTGCCGTGCGCGTAGAGGGGGATGCTCGCGTGGTAGCAGAGGCCATTGGCGCCGTTGACCACTCCACTGAGCCGGCTGCATCGGACCACGTTGACGTTGGCCGCCCCGTCCATATCGCCGGCGCGATAGGTGTCCAGACAATAGCAACGTCCCTCCATCCGGTGCGGATTCTTCGTCAACGCCGGCGGCAGGTTCTGTGCCGCGCCCAGGTATGACTTGCCGGTCCGCTCATTCAGCAGCCAGATCCATCCAGTGTCCAGACCCAGCAGCTCGGCCACCTGCGCCAGCGCCGTTCCCAGCGCCTGCTCCATATCCACCGTGCGATTCAGCGCCGCCGCGATGCTGTGCAGGATGGAAAGCTCGCGTGTGCGCGCCTCCAGCTTGGCGGCCTCCGTCGCCTCAGATTCACGCTTGCCCATCGTCTCACCATCCGGCTGAACATCCGGTAGACCATTCGCGCCATTGTCCCATCCCGCTCATTATATGCCGCGCGCCGGTTGCGCGCCCTGTCCATCGGTTCAGATGGCTGGCGGTTCGCGGCGCTCCTTGCAACCTGTGCGGGCTTGTGTTATACTGCCGGACATGGGAAGCCAGAAGACGGCGGAGGCTCGGTAGGCCTCGACCGCTGGATGGATTCTCGCCAACACAGGTTGTCTCTCGGGGTGTAGCGCAGTCGGCTAGCGCGCAGCGTTCGGGACGCTGAGGTCGGAGGTTCAAGTCCTCTCACCCCGACCAGGCCACCACGGTTCCTTCGACCGCGACGCGGTTGTATGGGATCGGCGGTGGGGTGTGATCTGAGGAGCACGCCATGCGGGCGAGGGTTGCGAGTCAACGTATCACCGATACGTTCATCGCGCCTCCCAGCGTGAGCGTGCTTTTTGTATTGTTCGCCCGCGACGACGAACGCCGTTCCCGTCGCGCCCAACCAGACCGCTTCGCCGACCGCCGCGGACGGCGCAGATAGCAGGCAGCGCGCCGGCGTCTTCCTACGCCGCGTCCGCAACCCTATCTCCCGCCGCGCGGTCCGAGCCGCCTGGCGCCAGGAGAAAGGGAGACGCCGATGCCGGTGCTCGTGCTCAACGCCTCGCTTCAGCCGCTCTCCGTCATCCCTGAGCGTCGTCTCGTCGTGCTGCTCACCAAGCAGAAGGTCACTTTCGTTGATGAGACGGTTCGCCAGCTGATCGAAGAGAGCATCACCTCGCGCCGGTTTTGCGGCGACGAACCGGTGATCGTGCAGCTCCTGGCGAACGTGCGCGTCCCGCGTATGGTCCTGCGCCCGACCCGCGCCAACATCATGCTGCGCGACGAAGACACCTGCCAGTACTGCGGCAAGCATTCCCGCGAACTCACCCTCGATCACGTCATCCCGCGCTCGCGTGGCGGCCAAAGCACCTGGGAGAATCTGGTCGCGTGCTGCCGCGCCTGCAACGGGCGCAAGGGCAATCGTAACCTCAAAGACGTGGGGATGCGCCTGCTCAAGCAGCCGCGCCCACTCGATCACGAGTACGCCGGCTTCTTCCTGCTGCGCTATCCGCGCCTGCGCGAGGCGTATGAGTCCTTCCTGCTCTCTGCGCAGACCAGGAGCGCGTAGACCTCACCCCTCAGCCCCCTTCCCGTCAGTACGGGAAGGGGGAGCCAGACGCATGCGAAGTGGCGCGGTTAGCGGCGGCCATCATCACTGACACACCACAAGCGCAATATCGCCACCTGGATATCACCACCGCGCAACCCACCCACACGTATACATTATGTAAGATGGAAGCGTGATTTCCGCTTGGCGCCAGGGGCCACGGCGCCGGGCCAGATGGCGAGCGAGCGGTTCTATAGCCCATCAGTAATGGCCAAGTGGTATAGTCCTTGCGTTATTGCTTTGAGTACTTTGCACGGTAGTGTATCCTATGTTCGTCAGCTATTCGTCTCCACATGCGTGACAGGCATTCAGCGCGACGCGGCGCGGGAGAAAGCGAGTGGCGGCGATTGACGCCATAGAAGGCCAGGTAGAGACGTGTCGGTCAATTCGCATCGGTTTGTTTGTCTGCACGGGCACTTTTATCAGCCCCCCCGTGACGACCCATTCACCGGCGCCGTTCCGCGCGAGCCAGGGGCCAGCCCCTACGAGAACTTCAACGAGAAGATCACCGCGGAGTGCTATCGCCCCAACGCCCAGGAAGGCAACTTCCGCGCGATCAGCTTCGATCTCGGGCCGACGCTCGCCGCATGGCTGGAGCAGAAGCACCCCACTACCTACGCCGCTATCATCGCCGCCGATCGTTGGAATGTCGAACAGTACGGTGTCGGCAACGCGCTCGCCCAGGCGTACAACCACACGATTCTCCCGCTGGCCACGCGCCGCGACAAAGAGACGCAGATCATCTGGGGCCTGGCGGATTTCGCGCAGCGCTTTGGCCGTCCCGCCGAGGGCATGTGGCTGGCGGAGACCGCCGTTGACCTGGAGACGCTCGAACTACTGGCTCAGCATGGCGTCCAGTATACGGTGCTCGCGCCCTGGCAGTCCGCCGAGCCGGTGGACCCGACCCAGCCGTATCTCGTCCGGCTGCCCAGCGGCGGGACGATCACGGTCTTCTTCTACAATGGACCGCTGAGCGGTGGTGTCTCCTTCGATTGGGAGACGACGAGCAACGCCGATCACTTCGCCGCGTCCTATCTGCCGCGCCACCTCAATCCCGACAAACTGAAGCGCGACGAGGATCAGTTGATCGTCGTGGCTACCGATGGCGAGCTCTACGGCCACCACAAGCCCTTCCGCGATCAGTTCCTGGCGCATCTTGTGAGCGCCGGCGCGCAATCCTTCGGGTTCGAGGTCGTCTCGCTGGGCCGCTATCTGCGCGACCATCCCGCTACCGTCGAGGCGACGGTGCGCGTGCCGAGCGCGTGGAGCTGCGCGCATGGCGTGGCCCGCTGGTCCACCGGCTGCGGCTGCACCGAAGGCGACTCGTCCTGGAAGCCGGCGCTGCGCGCCGCGCTCGATCACCTGGCCGCGCGCCTCGATGAGGTCTTCGCGCGTGAGGGCGCGCAGACGTTGCTCGATCCGTGGGCCGCGCGCGACGCCTTTCTGGCCCTGCGCAACCACTGGGTCAGCGCCGATGAGTTCTGGACCACGCATGGCCGGAATGACGGCCGCCCAATGAGCAAGAGCGCCGAGAGCGCGACGGCGACGCTGCTGGAAGCGCAGTACTTCGGCCAGTGCATGTATACGAGCTGCGGCTTCTTCTTCGAGGACCTGGACCGCATCGAGCCGCGCAACGATATCGCCTTCGCGCGCCGCGCCATCAGCCTCGTCTGGCAGGCGACTGGCGTTGACCTGGAAACGGCCTTCGTGGCGGACCTCGAGCAGACACGCAGTTGGCGCACGGGGAAGACCGGCGCGGACCTCTACCGGAGTCTGCCCGCCGTTCCCGCTGGCGCGCTGCCCTCGTTCAGCACGGTCCCGGCGGCGTAGGGGTGAGGACTGCCGCCGGCTCCCGGTTCCCTAATTGGTTGATAGAATCTACGACGGATACGCCGGCCGGCGACTAAAGTCGCGCCTGGATGGCCTGCGGCCGCGAAACCCGCCTACGCGGGTTCGACCCTCCGCCGGCTTCCGAGACTATTTCTATGGCAACGTCAAGGTGAGAGGGAACCGCTAGCAACGCTCTCGGAACTGCGTGCGCCAGACGGCGCTCGGCTCACTTTGCAATATCAAGCGGATAGTGTATAGTTTATCGGACAAAGATTCTGTTGCCTGAGCAGTGCGCGACTTGAGGCCCGGATGGATGACT
>DATEGV010000139.1:0-2226 GCA_035279925.1 Ktedonobacterales bacterium
AGAGTCACACAGAGTTACACAGAGTCACACAGAGTCACACAGAGTCACACAGAGTCACACAGAGTTACACAGAGTTACACAGAGTTACACAGAGTCACACAGCGTTTCAGAACGACTGATGGGCGCGCGGCTGCGATGGACTTTTGGCGATTCGCGCGGATGGTTCTCCGGCAATCCTGAACCCGCGCGAGCGGGTTTCGCCGCGCCCCCCTTGCGCGCGCCGCGCTCGTCCCGGTACTCTCCGCAGTGCGAGGCTTTCCTGATGACGAACCCCGCGCGGGAGCGGCGCGACCGCTGACGAGGGAGGAGAAATAGTGATGGGCGAGCGCGAAGTGGCGGCTAGGGCTGGGCAATCATCCGACCTGCTCGGCGACCTCACGCCCCCCCGCGTTCCCCAGCAGGCGCGCAGCAAAGCCAAGCGTGACCGGCTCCTGGCCGCCGCGCTCGCGCTCTTCGAGGAGAACGGCTACGACGCCACCACGATAGATGCCATCGCCGCGCGGGCCAACGTGAGCGTCGGCGTCTTCTACAGTTACTTCCACTCCAAACGCCAGATCCTGCTGACGCTGAGCATGGAACGCATCGAGCAGACTCGTTTCACCCTGGGCGCCGCCGGCTCCGAGCGCCTCACCATCGCGCGCGTCATGGCGAGCCTGGATGAGTTCCTCGTGCGGTCGCGGCGCTATGAGGGCCTGCGTCGCGCCCGGCAAGAGCTTGTGCTGACCGACCCGGAGTTCGCCGCGCTGGACCGCCAGACGATGGACGGCATCCTCACGACGCTGCGCGAGGGCCTCGCCCGGCTCCGTGGCTTCGGCGGCCTGCGCCCCGATCTGGATATCCCGGCCACGGCGGCGGCCATCTTCGCGATGGTCTTCCACCTGCGCGACATGACCGCGCGCCTGCCCGAGCGCGATCTTGCGGCTATCATCACCGCCAGCGCCCGTGTCATCTATCACGCGCTCTACGCCGACGGGGCGACGGACACGATGACATCCACCGGCAGCGCCAGCGACTCCACTAGCCGCGCGGAGTCGGACGCGCCCGACGGCGCGAAGTAGAGTTTGGTGGACTGCGTATTCGCGTTGGCGTCGAGCTGGGCCCGGCGAAGACGTGTGGATCGCGGTAGCGCCAACGCCATAGATGCTCTCCCGACGGGCTTTGCCCCACAGCGATGACAAGACGCTTCTGCTCCATCCACGGGCCGGATACGGCTCTGGCGCCCCTCCCCTCGCGGGACACGCCGGCGCCAGAGCAGCGGCGGAGGGCTGGGGGGTAAGGTCCATGGCCCACGGCTAGATCACGAGCGGGCGTACCGCGCGCGTCTGGAAGTAACACTGCTGGGAGCGCCGCAACGTAACAGGGCGCTTGCGGGGTATACTGTCGAGAGCGCGAAGGGAACAGGAGAGGCCACCATGATGACAACCGCCAGCGATCCCGAACAAATCATCCGCGACTATCTCGCCGCGCCACACGTCGTCACCTCCTCGCGCGAGGATCCGCCCGGCTCCGGCTGGCGCGCGGAGACTGGAACGGGCGGCATGGACGCGCGACCGGAGACACTGACAGTCGTGAAGATGCGGGCGCTCGGCTCGCGCCGCCTCTACGCGGTGACGTTCACGGGCAGAGCAGGGGGGCCCACGCTCTTTTTCTGCCACATGATCCAGGACGAACATGACGGCGCGTGGCGCTTCGACGGCGGCGCCGGCGGTGGGACGAGCGGCAGCGATCCGCGTCGGGGCTTCGCGTGGGTTAACCTGGGCGGGGGCGGCTGGCCCATCCGCTTTTACGCTGGCGGACGGATGGTCGAGGACGACGCGGGGGTGGTCACGCGGGTCCGGCTGCGCGCGGCGAACGGCGTAACGATTGAGGACACCGTGGACGGCGGGCTCGCGCTGTTCCTCACCGACGCCGCCGTGACGCTCCCCATCCGCGCGGAGCTACTCGATGCCAGCGGCGCGCTTGTCAGCCAGCACGACGGGCTGCAGTAGCCCACTCCCCTCTCCGTGTGGGATACCAATGGCGCTCGGCGGCTCTGGCTCCCCTTCTCCTCGTGGGGCACGCCAGCGCGAGCGGCGCGGGTTCCCCCTCTCCCTGTGGGGGAGGGGGATAGGGGGTGGGGTCAGGAGCCGGCGCCAGAGCGCAGCGGAGGGGGCAGGGGGGGTGAGGTCCGCTAAATCCCCGCCGTGCTCTGATCTCCCGTCAGGGACTGGTTCGGATTGATCTGGC
>DATEGV010000140.1:0-2033 GCA_035279925.1 Ktedonobacterales bacterium
TTCGGGCGCCACCGGCTCCGGTTCCGCGTCCGCGTCGTCGTCGCTGCCCCACAGCATATACTCGGTCTCCGCGAGGACGGCGTGCAGGTCGCTTTCGACGCGCGCGGGCGGCGTGGCGACGGTTGCCTGCCGCTCTCCCCCGTCGTGGCGCGCGCGTTTCATCTCTTCGAGCTGCTGCCAGGAGAGCGGGCCGCTCCGTGGCGCCGTCTCCAACTCGGCGGTCGCCGGCGCTTCCGCGCCCGCTGGATGCGTCCCGTTGGCGGAGGACACCGCCTGCCCGGCGCCGTTGGTGGCGTCGTCAGGCGCGACGCGGGCAAGCAGGTCGGCCAGGGCGTCGTCGTACTCCCGCCCAGCGAAGTCGAGCGCGGCAAGGTGTTCGAGCGCGATGGGCGGTTCGAGCCCAGCCGTGAGGATGACGGGGATGATCGTCAGGGCGGGGTGGCTCGCGCGCAGGTTGAGGGCATGGCCAATCTCACGTTCGAGCCAGGCGGAGCGCAGGCCATCGGCGGAGAGCACGATCAGGAGGACGCCGGTGTGCGGGTAGGCGACGGTGCGCTCGGGGTGGTCGAACTCGGCGCGCGAGGTGTCCAGCGCGTCCAGGCCCTGCGCGCAGAGATCGGCGACGAGCCGCGCCACGAACTGGATATCCACCGACGACGACATGACCACGACCTGGTGAGACGTTGGCGTCATCGTTCCTCCTTCCGCACACTCTCCGGCGCTTCGCGGCGTGCGGCTCCGCGCGCCCAGCCAGGGACCACTCTATCATAGCGACCGGCAGAAGAATAGAAAACGGCCCCAGGGCTAGCCTATTTATCCCCATCAGACGGCGCTGATTCCGCCCCCTTGACACATTGAACGGATTACCCTATGCTTGCCGCCACCAACCGCCTGTGCGCGGTGACGCAGCGTGGCCGTGGCAAAACTCACAGCGTCACGCGCCGTCGGATGCTAGCGTTGGTGATAGAGGTGGTGTTCTTCGTCGCGCCTGGCGTTTCGCTCATCGTGAGGAGGGTTATCATGCGTATCTGGCCTCCATTGGCGCGGTATCTCGCGCCGCTCCCCGTGCTGCTCATTCTGGCCCTGGCCGCCTGCTCCAGCGTGGCGGCGACCTCGACGGGTCACCCGACCGCGACAACCGGAGGCGGCGCCGGCGCGACGGCGACTCCCACACCGGCCCCGTGCGCAACACGCGCCACCGCGCTGGGAGAGGCGTGGGACATGGGCCAGCAGGTCGCGGGAACCGTCAACAGCGGCGCCGTCACGACGCTGAGCAACTTCGTCTACCCGCTGGGCATCCCCGATGAGAACGCCGTCGGCAACACGCCGAAGCCATCATTCATCACCTGGTCGCCAGATGGGCTGCATCTGGGCGTCCTCATCCAGCAGGTCGTTCCCTTCTCGGTAGAGTACGATCCCTACGTGGTGGACACCAGCACCCACGCCGTCACCAAAGTTCCGTTGCCCGGCGCGCTCAGCGTACCCTCGGAGCAGACACCCAAACGGATGCTGACCTGGGCGGACAACCACACGCTCATCATCATGAGCGGTATCGCCTCGGCGCCGAACGTGTACAGCTATGACATCACCACGAATACTCTCAGTACGCTGCCGGGTATCGGAGGCGCCGTGGAGGGCGTCGCGCGCTGCGGTGTTCTGTACTACCTGAAGCTGACCGCGTTTGCGCCGCTGGCCGGCGACACCTCCGGCAACCACTACATGGTGGCAACTGGGCAGATCAATCGCTACAACCTCGCCACGCACACCGCCGTGGGCGGCGCGTATACCATCGGCGACGCGACGACCTTCGGCGGCGCGGAGGGACAGGTGACGATCATGGGCTGGGATGTGACGCGCGACGGGACGCGGGTGGCGTACCAGCAGACGAAGGCGACGCTGACGCCGGGCGTCAACTCCGGCATGACGCTGGTCTCGCATTTCTTCGCGGCCAATAGCGACGGCAGCGGCGCGTCGGCGATCCTGAACGCCGCCCCGGCGGCGACCTCGAACAGCGAGTGCGAGCTGGCGATCTC
>DATEGV010000141.1:0-20241 GCA_035279925.1 Ktedonobacterales bacterium
CATTGGCAACCATGGGCCATCCTCCGCCTTGCGGCGCGCGTTCCTGATCAGAGCCGCGCATCCACCGCTCGGCGGCCACACCGACGCCAGCCGCGCGTCGTCTCATCGTGTCACATAGTATAGCGCACGCGATCACGCGCCATCGCCCGTCCGTCGCGGGGCCGACGCCCTCTGCCGGAAAATCAAGCCAGGACTTTTGGATGGTCACGACCAGGTCCCAAAGCTTCAATGTTACGGCAATCTGTGTACCAGGGATAGCTGAGCGAGCAGTATAGCTGTCCATGAGGCTGGGGAAGCCCCTGCATGCGGACCCATCATCTGTCCAGTGAGTTCCGGCCGCACAGCGCGGCTTTTACCGCAGCCACTGGCCAGCCCATCGGCGCCGCCTACGATCCTGAGTCAGCACGATATAGTCGCAGTCTCGCTATGGGCGGGTGAGCTCGCGCAGGCGATTCGCGGCTTCGTCGCGAGTGAGCTTGCCCGCCGAGAACTGGTCGAGCACATCGGCGATCGCATCGCGCGGCTCGGTGGGCGCGGCGTCTGGAATGAGCGCGGGCGTCGGACGCAAGTGGATTGGAGCGAACGCGCCTTCTCGTCTCCCGCGCCAGACATACAGGCCAACCAGAGAGGCGCCTACGACGAGCGCGATGATACTGGTACGGGCCTGTTCCTGCCAGTTCGTGGAGGCCGGGAGGAGGAGCGTCGTCACAAGGACGTAGAGTGTCGCGGCGGCGCCTATCGCCGTGGTCAGCGTGCCGGCCGCGAGCAGCGCAAGCGTCACCGCTCGGTTCGGGCCCGCGATGCGGAGCAGCTTGGTGCGGCGGACCAGATCGCGCGCCACCACAGCATAGACGACGCCCATGCTGAGAAAGGACAGGGCCAGCGCAAGCTCACCGCGCGATACGAAGGCGCCCGCGGGAACGATAGATTCGACAAGGTCGTGTAATGTCGCGCCGGCGCCCAACCAGAACGGGACCGCGAATACCAGGCAGACAATCGCTTCCACGCTCAGGACGATAGCGCCGAGGCCTATCGGCAGATTGACCGCCTCACGGCGCAGCCAGATTCCGAACGCCAGGGCCACCAGCAGGCCGAAGACGACCGATGTTATCACGTCCACGGCGCTCGCCCGGCTGGCTGAGACGCCAAGCATGACGCGCAGCGCGTGCTCCACGCCGCTGCGCAGGCCGGCGGCGAACCAGATGGCCCCGTACGCAAAGCTCGCGAGATGCAAAAATTGCCGGATACGGGAGCGCGCGTCGTGACGGGCGAGCCACGCGAACCAGACCAGGCTCAGGACGGCTAGCAGAGCGGCCAGCCAGAAGAACACCGGCTGATGGGCGGGAACGCACGACCCAGTTTGATCGCAGGGCTGATTGCTCGCGTCCCTGACGACCACGCTGGATACCAGCTCGCTGATCGCCTTATGCCACGTCGGCGTGATGACAAAGAGCAAAAGGGCAAACGGGACGCCGTACTCGTGGAGACGCTGGAAGGTGAGCGCGACGCCAGCGGTGGGACGCGCGCTTCGCCGCTCCCGCTCCAACACGGCGACGACCACCAGGGCCGTGAAGGCAATCTCAAGCGGCGTGGCGAGGTTGAAGCTCGAAGAGGGCGCGTCGCCGTATTGGGAGACGAAGCCGACCACCTGGCCAATGAAGACCAACACCGCGATCGCTTCACCACCGTTGAGGAAGAACGAGCGAGCGCCGCTTTCGCCCACGTGAGGGTCGTTGCGCCGGTCGCGTTGGATCAGCCAGTAGTGCAATCCGCCGATCCCACCGCCGATGAACAGCGCAATGGCGGCGGCGGTCAGTAATCGCACGGCGTCGGCGCGTGTGGGCGGCGACGACGCTGATCCCCGGAGCGATGTCTGCTGGAGCAGTATGTCGAGGATCTGATACAAGCCCGTGGAGAGGTAGAAGAGCATGAGCAGAGCGACGAAGTAGAGGTAGCAGCGATACAGTGAGCGGGACATGGTGGTCTCTCGCTTTCGCTGGGCGGCGGACACCCGATTCTTCCAGTGGGGAGGCGCAAGCCTGTGCGCTGCCCCGACGAGATGCGCCCGCGCCTAACACGCATCGTACCATGCGTTTGTATCAATCGAGGGCTGACGCATCAAGTCATGGCGTAATCGCATTATTGCGCTCCCGTTCTAGCGCTACCGCTGCCGCCGATCCGCGAACACCTCAGCAATCGTCCGCCGCGCCACACCAGCGAGCGTGGGATTGGTGCGCTCATAGTACGGCAGGGCGATCAGCGCGAACGAGAGCGCCCATCCGCGCCCGCGCGCCCAGGTCGCGTCATCTACCCCCAGCGCCGCGCGAAAGACCTCCCGCGCGCCGGCGGTGAACAGCGTCCACGCGGCCATCACATCCACAGCGGGATCGCCCAGTCCCAGCCCTCCGAAGTCAATCACCGCGCTGAGCCGGCCACCCGCGACAAGCAGGTTGAGCGGTTGCAGGTCCGCGTGGATCCAGACACGCGGTGCGTCCCACTCCGGCGCATTAAGCGCCACCTCCCACATGGCGAACGCCGCCTCGGTATCCAGCGCGTCGCCCAGGGCGGCGATGGCCTCGTGAACAGCGGCGTCCCGCGCGGCGAGCGGCGTGTCGCGAAATGAGGCGGGCGGTCCAGGGGGCGGCCAGCCAGTGACGGTGATTCGACGCAGGGCGGCGATGAACCCTGCAAGCTCACGCGCCGCCTGGTCGGGATCGGCGAGGGGTGAGACGGTCGCGTTCTCGCCGGCAAGCCACCGCTGGATTGACCACTGCCAGGGGTAGCCCTCGCCCGGCGCTCCCGTCGCCATCGGGAGAGGGATGGCGAGCGGGAGATGCGGCGCGAGCCGTGGCAGCCACACACGCTCTTGCTCCACCTGCCCGGTGGCCCCTTCGATGCGCGGGAGCCGCACGGCCATGTCGTCGCCGAGCCGATACAGCGCGTTGTCGGTCCCACCGGCATGTACCGGTTCGATGGGCAGGCCGGCCCAGTGAGGGAACTGCGCCGCGAGCAACCGGCGCACGAGCGCGACATCCGTCTCCACTTCGCCGATATGCATTCTGCCAGCCGGCATGCGCGCTTCATCCATGCGCCGTGTCACCTTCAAGCGCGATTGCCCCCAGGCTGCGCGGCAGCGCCGCCCGCAGCTCCGCCGGCAGGGGATGGCGCGCCTGTGGATTAAACCAATATGCCAGCGCGGCGTCACCCGCGCGGTACACGACGGCGCTCAGCTTCAGCGACTGGCGCAGGTAGTCGCGCGCCCCTTCCAGACCGCGCCGCGTAAAATATGCGTCGTCCTTGCGTTCGGCCGTCGCCCGCAGGCTCGCCATCGCCACGCTGGCGTCGAATGGCGCTCCACGCTCCTCCGGCCCGCCATAGATGACCAGCGCGTTCATGACGCTCGGTGGCAACTGCCGCAGCTTATCGCAGAGCACGTCCGCCCACTTGCCAGCCTGCGCCTGGCCGCGGAGACGTTTGACCTCGACGTTGAACGGCGTGTGCGTCTTATACAGAACCGTGAAATCGGGCCCGCGAACCTTGCTGGCCGCGTACTTTTCGTAGTCGAGGGTGAACGCGCGCTCCGTCAGCAGGCACGCCGCCGTCAACAACTCCATCTGGAGATCGCGAAGACCCTCCGCGTCCGGCGCGTTGCGCAGCTTCTTGCGAATCTTGTCGCGATACGTCTCCAGGAACGCCGGGAAGCGCGGCGACACGGCGCACCAGCGCGCGGCGCTAGCATGCAATGCGCGCGCCTCGCCCGTGAAGATCGTCTCCAAGAGGTCGTTGACGATGATCGGTCGCACTCGTTGACTTGCCATCCTACGCCAGCGCCATCCGCCTGTACACGCCACAGCGAGAATGCTCGCCTCTGCGCATGATACCCGCTCGCGGCGCGCGCCGCCATGCGGATTTCCCCACCTCGGTGTCGCCCGAACGGCCGCGGACATCAGCGCGCGGAGACAAAGATACCCCCTTCCCGCCGCCGCGAGAAGGGGGATGGAGTGATGCGGGACGACCCTACGGATCCTACGAACCTACGAGACACGCCCGAGGAACGTGCCCCAGTTGCGGATGTTCACGGTACTGTTGTTGGCGTACTGGCCCGCGAAGAAGATGTCGTCGTGGGCGAAGCCGTCATACGAAGTCGCCGAGTAGTCGCCCCAGCGGCAGACGGGTATCGTCTTGCCGCACTGGGTCGCGCGATACGGCGCCTCACCCGCCTTGATCAGCAGGCCCGGCGACGCGAAGTTGCCGCCGTTGTGCAGCGCCGTCAGCCGCACCTGCGGGTTCACCGTGCTGCTCATGGCGTCGAAGACCATGAACAGGTTGCCGCGATTGTCGGGCATCAGCGCGGGGTAGACCACCGCCGCGTCGCCCGCGAAGTTGAAGTAGTCGCCGCGTTCCTGGCTCGCGCTGGTGACACGCCCATCGGCGATCTGCGTGCGCACCTTGGACCAGATGATCCCCGCAACCACCTGCGTTCCGTTATTCACGCCGGTCCCCCAGGAGGTGTAGATCGCGCCGTCGCGATAGATCGGCGTCGCGCCGGTGCGCAGGTCGTTGGAATCTATGCAGTGTGTGCAGGTTGTCTGGTTCGCGGCGGGCGCGAAGACGTACGCCTTCGTGTTCGCCACATAGGCGAAGGAGAGCTTCGGCGCGCCCTCGCCGCGGTTGCTGAACGCCCAGACGGCCAACCCCTGGCAGGCGTCTGTCGCGCTGGAGCAGCCGTGATTGGTCACGGGATCGAAGCCGTTGAACGTGTCCACGAAGAGCTCGGCGCTCGGTCCATCGCCGCTCGCGATGGTCTCCACCGGCTGCACGGTATCCACCAGGAAGGTTCCTGCTGGTCCGGTGACGGTGAAGTTGAAGAAGCCATGCGAGGTGACCGCTTCACCATTCTCCATCGCCGCCTTGTTCGCGCCAAAGGCCTCCGCGAATTGGAACGTCGAGTCCGCGATGTTCTTGGTCGCCGTGAACATGTTGCCCGAGAAGTAGATGTTCTGGCCGTCGAAGCCAATCTGCGTGAAGTCGGCCACGTTGTTCAAGCCCAGCGTCATATCGAAGACGTAGACGTTCCACGCGCCGCGCGGGTCGCTCGTCTGGCTGACGGCGATGTAGTAGACCGACTTGTTGGCGCAGGCCGTCTCGAATGCGCCCTCGACCTCCAGCGCCGCCGCGACGAAGCGCCGCGAGTTGGAGTCATAGAACGCGCGCGGATCGCTGGTGAAGGGGATGTGATTGGCGCAGGCGCCTGGATCGGCGATGCCGAAGAACGACTGGAAGGTCTTCGGCCAGCCCGGCTGCACGTTCCCGTTCTCATCCAGGACCTCGAACGATGCGTTGGCGCCCTGGACGATCCAGTTGGGCGAGCCGGCGATGGCGTTATCCGGCGGGTTGCAGCCCACTGGCGGGCAGACCGCCGCCGAGCTCTGGATGCCAGGGAAGCTCGTGACCGACCGCTCGACGAGGGCACTGGCCGCGAAATCGCTCTTGGGCGCGCTCTGCTGCGCCAGGGACTTGTCGCGCGCGAGGGTCTGGTCGCCGACACGAGAGTGGATCGCTGTATCGTGGCTGTTCCCGCTCCGTGCCTGGAGCTGCGCCGCCGTCGCCGCGGCGGTCTTCCCCTGGTTGACGGTGTAATGGGCGACGAGGGCGGCGCTGCCGGGCTGCGCGGCGCCGGTGACGACGGCTGGTTCCGCTTTGGCGGCCGGCGTCCGCGCGAAGGTGGCGCTGGCGGCGAAGGCCGCGACGACTACAAGGGTGGTGATACTGGAGACGGCAAAGGTGGTCGCTTTCTTGCGCTCGAGCATACGGCTGGAAAACCTCCCGCGCAGCGCACACGGTGGCGCGCCGCGACACCACGGCGTCAGGAGCGCCGCGCGACGACGCGCGGATTCCTGGCTTCCTCAGACCAGTTCCAACGGCTAGAGCTTGCTGCGAATGCCAACCGGCGCCAGAAGCGAGCGCGCCAGCCCTCGGTGAGGTTCCTCCTTCGCCGCCGCGTATCCATTCGCGGTGTGAGGGCGGGCGAGGAGAGCGGCGGACCTCCTCAGCGTTCGCTCGTCAGCAAACCGTGCATAAAACGAAGTACGCTGGCAGGTTTCACCTGCGTCACGCATGGAAGATACGGATGGCAAGTCTGCGCAACGAACAAGGAGCCGTTGAGGCGATCCACGGTGCATCTCGACAGGCGTATGGGATCGGACCCGCCAGTCCGGCTCTCCCTTCCCCTCGCGGGAAGGGAGTAGGGAGAGCGCATCAAAACACGCTGAATCGGAGAGCGTCTGTTTAGGCGTCGCCAGCGCTCGCCGCGGCCGCCAGCGGCCCCTGGACCCCGCGCAGACCTAATACGAAGTCGGGTCCGAAGGCGAGCGACGGCGTATAGACGCCAGGCGCTAGATCGCCCGCCAAGACGCGGGCCACCGCCGTCACCGCCGAGTCAACAGTCAGGGAGTATGCGGCGGGTGTGCGCAGCTTCAGGGCGACCTTGCGCCCCTCGTCATTGCTGACCTCGCCCCAAACGATCGTTTCGTCGTCAGCGCGCTCGGATTCACTAGGCCCATGCAACGCGCGGCCATAGTACGCTTTCACAAGCGCCTGGATAGGCCCCAAACCCAGCGCACGCCGCAGCCGCGTGGTTTGCCGCAGCCGCTTGATCAACGCCGGCGTTCCAATGTAGGTCTCGATGGTCGGGATGCCCGTCGAGTAGAAGGCGGTGCTGACATCGCCCCAAGAGAGGCGCAACGCTGGCGCCGCCTGATCGTCAAAAGGAATCTGAACCACTACAGGAGCCGCGTTGATGATCTTGCCATCCTTACGCATCTTGGCCGGTTCGTTGACGACTTCGAGGGAGGTGAGCATGGTCCCGCGACTGACATGGGCTTTCTTCGACGCAAAGAGTAGACGCAGGCGTGTCGCGTCGGGCAACTCCCGCTTGAGCAGCGCCGCGAGACAATCAGTGGGAACCACGTCGAACCCCACCCCCGGCAGAGCCACGACACTGGCCTGTATCAGCGCCGGCGCCTGCCGAAAAATGGACTCGAAGACGGCGATCTCACCAGTAATGTCGAGGTACGCGGTCGCCGTGCGCTTGCAGGCCTCGAGCATGGCGTGGCTTGTCGTCGAGAATGGGCCGGCGCAGAGCAAGACCAGCCGAACATCCGTCAGGTGTCGCTGGATCGTCTCAGGATCAGTCAAGGCAAATATACGGGTCGCGCAGCCAAGTTCCTGGCCGAGCGCGTTCACAGGGCCCGCATTCCGCCCAGCGAGTATCGGCGACATACCGCGTTGCCTGGCTTCGCGCGCAATCAGCTCGCCTGAATAGCCATTAGCTCCATAGAGCATCCACTCGGCCACTGGCGCCTCCTGTTCTCCAACATCACACCTTGCGCCGCGGTTCGCCCCTGTTATTCGCGCGCGAGCCACAGCCCCACGAGCGCCGCGCCGCCCGCCGACGCCAGCACGCCCACGCGCCCGAAACGGGGCAGCCGCTTGAAGTTCGCCAGTGTCAGCGTCGCGTCCGTCGCGTCGGAGAGCGCGCCCATGCGCAGCCAGTGGCGCAGCGCCCGCTCGTCGCCATCGCGCCGCGCCAGTAGCGTGCCGATGCCCAGGGCAACATCCCGCCCGCCCGCCGCTCGCGCCATCAGCCGCACATCCCCGCGTTTGGCGCCGGAGCCGACCCACGGGCCGGCCATCAGTGGCGGAACCGCCAGCGCCGTCACCCCAATCGCGATGCGCGCGGCGCAGATCGCTACCACCAGCGTGTCACGTTCGGTCGCCTTCGCCACGATGGCCCCGGCGTCCACCTCTTCGCTCAGCACAGGTATGCGCATCCTCGACCCCCTCAGTCCCGCTCCCATCGCTGTATTACCGCGCCCGATAAGATAGTAGCAGGCGCGCTCACGCCCGCGCCGCCACGCCCGCGTCCACGTTGACGAGGTGACCATCCACAATGCGCACCACCAGGTCGCAGAGGTCGAGCATGCGCTCGTCGTGCGTGACCATGATGGCGGCGGCTCCGTGTGCCTTCACCTCGCGCGCGAGCAGGCGCACCACCTCACGACCACGGACGGAGTCCAGGCTGGCGGTGGGCTCGTCGGCGAGGATCAGCGCGGGATTGTTCATCAGCGCGCGCGCGATCGCGACACGCTGGCGCTCGCCGCCCGAAAGCTTTTCTGGATAGTGGGCCGCGCGATCGGCTAGCCCAAGTTCCTTCAGTAAGCTATCGGCGCGGGACGCCGCCGCGGACTTCTTGACACCCGCGAGTTTGGCCACAAGGAGCAGTTGGTCGCGCACCGTCAGGAAGGGAATGAGATTCGCGGCTTGCAGGACGAAGCCGATGCGCTCCAGCCGAAGCTCGACGCGTTCCGCCGGTGGGAGGGCGGTAATGTCCTGCTCATCCAGCAACACCTGACCGCTGGTCGGTTCCAGCAGCGCGCCCGCGATTGCCAGTAGAGTCGTCTTGCCGGAACCGGAGGGTCCCACCAGCGCGACCAGTTCGCCCGGCTCGACGCGCAACGACGCCTCGACCAATGCGGTGACGGCGGTGTCGCCACGTCCATACGTCTTGCTTACGTGATCCACTACCAATGCGCTCATCGTGCGTGTCCTCTCTGAGTTCCTGTCCCGGCTGTGAGCGGTGACAGGATGTTCGTGTGTGATCTCTCCGCGCCTGGCGGAGTGTGTGTCTTGACTGTGTCTCTCCGCCCTCACCGCTGGTCGCTGGCTGGCCTCGCCATCTGGCCTGCTGGTCCACGGGGCGGGGAAGCGTGAGCCAGCGGGTGGGTATCAGTCGGCGCGGCCAATCGCGGTCAGCGCGTCAATGGTGGCGATACGGCGGAGCGAGAGCAGCGCGCCCAGCAGCGCGACCACCAGCAGCACGCCGCCGTAGAGTGTGATGAACGGCGTTGCCAGCAGGAACGGCACGCTGTTCGGAATCACCCGCGAGACACCCATGGCCAAGAGCGCGCCGGCGCTCTCGCCGACGATGGTGAGCAGCAGCACCTGGCCGAGGAGGTCACGGCCCAGCACGCCGGTCTTCGCGCCGAGCGCCTTCAGGAGGCCGAACTGCGCCGTTTTCTGGAGCGTCAACACGTAGAAGAAGGCGGCGATGATGAACGCAGCGATCACGACGAGGAAGGCCTGGATCATCGTAAGTGAGCCGCTCTCCTGCGCATAGCCGGGCAGCGCCTGGACGACGGCCGCGCGGCTGCCGACCTGTACACCTGGCACGGAGGCGGTGATGCGCGCCTCGGCGCTCGCGTCGCCCTGGATGACGACGGCGCTGATCGAGCCGGTCTGAGGCGCCGCGCCGGGGGTTTGCAATCCCTGCCAGAACGTGACGGAGGCGTAGATCACCGGCATATGGCTGTACGTGCGCCCGCTGGTCAGGCCGACGACCGTGAGTCGCGCGCCGCCCGGTTGTAACGTGAGCGAGTCGCCCAGGCGCACGCCGTCTCTGGTCAGGCTGCGGTCCACGACGACACCGCCGTCCGGCGCGTCCGCCAGGGCCTGACCCGCGACGATCGGCGGCACGAGGAAGCCGCGCGGATCAATGGCGAGGATGGTCGCGGCCAGTCGGTCGCCGCCGGCCTCACGCTGTACGGTGACGGTGGATTGGCCCAGCGGTGTCGCCGCCGTAACACCAGGGACCTGGCGCACCTGACTGACCGCGTCCTCTGGTAAGGTGGAGCGCTGGAGCAGCAGTTGGCTGCCCTGCTGGAAGACGACGGCGCTGGCGGGCATCGTCTTGATGGCGGCGGCGCTATCGTTGGCGAGGCCGTTGGCGAGGCCGGAGAGCAGGAAGACGAGCCAGGCGATAAGGGTGATGATTGCGCCGATCATCAGGTAGCGCAACCGGGCGTAGCGCAGTTCGCGCAGTGCGAGAAACATAGTTGACGATCCTTTCATTCTGATGTGAGCCGGCGTGAGGTCTCGCTGTCGGTGCGCTAGCCGGCGCACTTAGTCACGATTGTCTAGTCACATGTGACCAATAAGAGTATAGAAGATGATGTATGATTAGTCAAATGTGACTAATAAACTCGTTCGTAACTTGATCCCAATACAGGCTGGCAATGGGTACGCACGTGGGCAAACGATGGGCTACAATGGGAGGGAATAGGGGAGAGTTCTATGGAGAGGCAACGCGAACCGTGGGATGCGCGGGCGCTCTTGCTGCTTGGCGCGCTGACGGTGCGCAGCCAGCATGGCTACCAGATCAATGACTTCATCGAACGCTGTCGCGTCACGGACTTGAAGAAACCGACGGCCTATGCGTTGCTGGACCGGTTGGTGGCCGCCGGTCACATCAGCGTACAGACCGAGCAGGAGGGCAACCGTCCGATCCGCAAGGTCTACACGCTGACCGCATCCGGCCAATCGCTCTTCGACGATCTGCTCCGTGAGAATCTGGCCACGCCGGATACGGGGACAGGCTCCGGCGATATCGGGCTGATGTTTCTCGATTACCTGCCGCGCGCGGAGGCGGTTGCATATCTGCGCCGGCGACTCGATCAGCTGGATCGCGCGCTTGCCGACACGGCCGTCGTGCCGCCGCATGGCGGGCATTTGACCGTCAATGTGGCGCTGGAGCATCAGTTGGCGCTGCGCCGCGCCGACCGTGACTGGCTCGCCGCCCTGGTGGAGCGCTTCGAAGCGGAATCAGCGGATACCACTCTCACGTCTCCTCGCCCCTCCAGTGTTTAGAGCGCGGCGCGGCTCCGCATACACTCCGCGCTAACTCTGTGTGACTCTGTGTGACTCTGTGTAACTCGGCGTTACCCGTCCCTCATCCGCCCCCTACCGCAGCAGGGTGGGCAACAGCGCGCTCGCCACGATCACCAGCACGATAGCGCCGAGAAAGACCCAGGCGCCTTTGCTGGCGAAGTTGATCGTCCAGCCGATGCCGAAGCGCTTCTCCACAAGGAACGCCGGATCGTCGGGATTGTAATAGATCAGCCCGCCCTTCCAGTAGCGGTCGTCGTCGCGGTGGACAAGTCCTGTCTTCGCGCCAGAGCGCGCCACCCGCATCCGCGCTCCGCCCTGGCCCGTCACGATGGCGAGGCCGAGCGCGCCGAGCAGGATCACCACCTCCGGCGCCAGCAGAATCGCGAACGTGCCCGGCTGGTTCGCGGGCAGTATCTGCCACGTCAGCAGCGCCCCGAGTAGCAGCGCGATGTTCGTCAGCGCCGCGAAGAGCAGCAGCGCGCGGCTCCAACGCATGCGAAAGCCGCGTTGTTGCGCGCTGGAGGCTTCCGGGTCCGCCGGGTCAATGTCATAGCGGCTGCGCAGCGCGAGCCAGGTCAGCCCAGCAAACAGAATTGTGAGCGCGACTTCCATCCCCGGCAGCAGAAACGCGGCGGGTCCCTTGGCGGCGAATCCGTTGGGCTTGCCGTTGATGTCGAAGTGCGTGGGGATCGTTGCCGGCAGCTTCGGGTAGCGGAGCACGCCGATCACGATAGTCGCGCCGAGCGCCAGCAGAGCCGGCAGGAGCCATGCCCACGGGAAAGCGACCAGCCCACTCTGGGTGTCGGTGTTCGCCACGAGCGCCTCGCGCTGCCCGGCGTACCAGTTCTCGCGCGCCTTGACGCCCTGGAGCCGCCGATGCGCGACGAAGTACGCCGTCGCGTACAGGGCGACGCCGAACAGCGCCAAACCTTGCGCCAGCCATATCACACTCACAGTATCGCGCAGGACGACCATCGCGCCCACGCACACGATGAACGCGCCCACGAGCGTAGAGCGGTAGCCCCGGCGCACGTGCGCGATCCGTGGGTCCGTCGCCCGTTCCGCCGGCACGCGCACGCCAAACGGCAGCGTCGGCTGCGTCAGCGACGGCATGATCCACACAAACACCAGCATAACGAACAGGACACTCGCGGCGATAATAACCGTAGTCATGACGACTATCCCTCTTTCAGCCTGCCGATGCGCTCCGAGCGCTCCGAGCGCTCCGAGGCGAACTCGTCCAGAACACGCTGGCAGACCGCGACAATCTCATCCGACGCGATCTGCCGCGCGACTGGCTCCGCCAGCAACGTGCGCAAGCGCAACGGCCAGTCACTCGCGGCCACCGGCGTCTCTGGCGTCGCCAGCACCGTCGCGCCGACTTTGCGTCTGAGCTGGACGAACCCCTCGTCGCGCAGCGTCTCATACGCCTTATGGACGGTGTGCAGATTGATCCCGAAGTCTATCGCAAGCTGGCGAATCGGCGGCAGCGCGCTGCCAGGCGCAAGCCGACCGCTGGCAATCGCCTCGACGACCTGATCGCGGATCTGCAGATAGATGGGCCTCTCGCTCTTGAGGTCGAGCACGAGCCACATAAACGCCTCCCAGTTCTCTGTTCTATATCATCTATAACATATAGAACAATAGTTGGCAAGAGGGCGTGTCAGCGCGCGTCAGCGCATGCGTGTCCTGCCGCGCCTCACGATGGGGGTGGAGGCGCCGGGACCGACAGTGATTGAGGGAGTGTTGCCCGCGGTGCTCGCAATTTGCAGCGCCAGAGCCTGCTCGTAGCCGTCGGCCAGAGGCGTATAGGGTTGGTTCTTGCGCGCCAGCGGGTTCGCGGCCAGGAATAGCCCGAAGCGCTCGATGTAGATCGCCTGGGGCGCATTCGGCGCTGGGGTCGCGCCGTTCGCGCCGACGACGCCGACCGCGACGCAGCCCTGCGCGGGATTGGGCGCCGAGACAATGTGGACCTGGGTGTACGTGGCGATCACCTGTGGGTCCGTCGCGCCGTAGAAGTAGTCGCTGGCCGCCAGGCAGACTGGGCTGCCTCCTACCGACTGGATATCCAGAATGTCCGTATCCTGTGCATTGGGTCCATAGACGATACGCGCATGCCAGCCTGAGATGTCCCAGGTGAGGGCGAACATCGCGAGCTGTTCGCGCACCCCGATGCCGCCCAGCTCGATCGGCTCGTTCTGCCCCAGCGACGCGCCGCCGGCTGACCAGTACGACCACGAGGGGTTGTAGGTGATGAGCGCGAGCCACTCTCCAGGCGTGGTCCGGCTCGCGAGATCGGCGCGATACTGATATGTGACGGAGCAGACGCGGCGGCAATAGTTCGTGTCCAGCGGGCAGCCGCTGACCTGCGAGTTGCTGACGTTGGGAAAGCAGTTGTCCATCGGGCCGCCGGTCGAATCGAGCTCCGGGGCCAGGTTGAGCGTCGCCGTCAGCGCGGTCGTCGCGGTCACGTCGCCATTCTCATAGGTATAGTACGTCTCGCCCGGCCGCACGATGTCGCTGCCACCGTTCGCCGCCATCGTCTGGCGGAGCGCGGACATGAGGGCGTCGCGCGGGGCTGACTGGATGGTCGAGAGGTTTTCGGCGATGCGGATGAGGCGCGCGGGTGGGCCGGAGACGGGCTTGTAGAGACCTTCCTCATAGGGAACGCAGGTGTCGGTGGCGGCCGCTGGGACGCTGAGTGTGCAACGTGTGGCGTTGAACGGGTCCGCCTGCCAGGCGAGCATATGCTGGCCGGCGCTGAGGCGCAGCGGTGGCTGTGGATGACTGCCGACGATCACGGGAGCGGTGACGGGGCGGCCATCGAGGGTGATCCGCAGCCAGGGAACGTCCACGTCCAGGTACAGGCGATTGGCGGCGGGGCTGGCGTCGAAGGTCGGCGTGGGATGGAGCGGGAAGAGCAGCGCGCCGACCCGCCCACGCACGGAGGCGAACGTCGTGAGGATGATGACGACCGCCAGCAAGGGCAATCCGGCGGCGATCACCGCCCGCCGGGCGCGCTGGCGTGGGCTGAGCCGCGCGAGAAAGAGCCGCTCGAAGGCGTCGGTGGTTCCCTCGTCCGCGCGTGTCGGCTGATGTCGGTCGTCGGGAGGTTCGCCGCCGTTCGCGCCCGTCTCGTTCATTGCGCCCGCTCCACATCGTATACCAAGTCAGGTTGCCTCATCCCCCCGCCCCTTCCCCCTGCGGAGGGAAGGGGAGCCAACTTCGCGATCTTCAGTCAGGCGCCCCCTCTCCTCGGAATGAGAGGGGGACAGGGGATGAGGACTGCCCAAACGTTACCTCTCAAACGGATGAGTTATTGCACGGAGTCACACAGAGCGCATCAGCCATCCGACAGCGTATCTCATCCATTTGGGTCGCGATGGCTCATTACGAGCCGAGAGCTACTTACGCGTTCGTGGGCGGCGCGGGCTGCTGTGGCAGCGGCGCGTCGTTGGGCGGCGGAAGCGTCTTACCGCCGCGCAGAAGCACCGCTCCGACCGGAATTGGACTGGCGGCGGGGGCTGGTGGGAGCGGATTCGGTGTCCGCGGCGGTTTAGGAGCCGGTGGTAAATTGATCGGTTGCTGATAGGCCGGTGGCTGAGGGTTCGGCTGCGCGTGTGGGTCCACGAGATCGGCGAGGCCGGCGTCCTCGTCCACACGTGGCACGCCCAACGCGGGCAGGCCAAGCAGTTGCATCGCCGTCTTGGGGATGCTGACATGCGAGCACCAGCGGCTATCTATGCCCGGCTTGACGTGGCCGCCGAACATGAGCAGCGGCACGCGAGGACCATACGCGAGCTGGACATTGTCCGGGGTGTACTCGGTGGCGAGTGTCTTGACATGGTCATCGAACCCGCCCCAGTCGTCCCAGGTGAGCATGAACACCGTCTCCTCCCAGCCGCCCGCCTGGACAACCGCATCCACTGATTGCCAGATGAGATTCATGCCGTTGGTGATGTTCGCGGGCGGATGCTCATCGTTGCCGGACTCGTGCCACACATACACGAGCGAGGGCAGGTTGCCCGCCGTGGCGTCGGCCACAAACCGCGTGGACGGCGCGATGTTCGCGGACCCCTGGAGCTGTTGGTAGAACTCAACCGGGTATCCGTTCGCGGCGTAGCATCGCCAGGACACGCCGTTCTCCTGGGCGAGGCCGGGAACCGACGGCAGATCCCACACAGGCGTCGCGCGGCGGGGTGGGTTGGTGAGCGTCGGGGTTTGACCGCCCACGAGCAAGAGATGGTTCGGCGTGGAGTTGGTCCCGAATCCCGCGCAGTGATTTTCAAGGAACGCGCCGGTGATGGCCAGGTAGAGGTAGTACGGCAGATCGGTCGCCGTGTCGAACTGTGAGTGTTCAGCGGTCTGTTTCGTCAGCCAGTCGAAGTACGCGCGACGATGGTGCGGCGGGTAGTAGGCGCTAAACGGCGGCTGCGGTGGTGGGTTTTGGCACGTTGGCCAGTCCGTCGCGACGTTGCCGCCCCAGGGCGCTAACCCGCGAAAGTAGTTGTCGGTCGTGTGATTCTCCTGCACAAAGATCACCACGCGCTTGATGGGTCCGGCTCCTCCAATTGCCATGGATCTCTCACCTCCCGCTGCTGTGCGACCTGCCGCCAAGAGTATTCTACCGCGCGTCGTTCGCGCTGGGATGGATCATCGGCGCATATCCGGCGCGAAATACCTCGACGATGGCGCGCGGTGTCACTATCTCGACGCTGCCCGTGGTGGGCGGACGGCGCGCCGTATAGCCACCTGGCGACCAGGCGAGCAGGCTCCCTCGCCAGAGCAGCCACGCCGCGTCATCCAGGCGCACGAAGACGCCGTCTGGCAGCGCGCCGATCCCCTCGTGATAGGTGCGCTTGCGCCGGTTCGGGCCACGTCCCTCCACCCGGTCGGCGTGCAGCACGTCGTCCATGGCGTCGGCGCCCAGACGCTCGCCGGACCACGCCTCCCACGCGGCGGTGAAACGCTGATAATCGGCGTAGCGGCACTCCCGGCAGGGCCGATGACCGGCGGCGAAGGCCGTCGCCTCGTCCAGAAAGAAGAGCTCCGTATAGGAGTGCGGCCGCATCACCTCGCGGTGTCGTCCGCGAAATTCGGTGACGCAGGTGATCCACCGGCGGACCTGCCAGGGCCGCGTGATCCGCCGGTTCTCGTCATGCAGGATGCCGCGATTGCCCATCATGAGGCCACGCTCTGGGACGGCGACGATCTCACCGAACGGCGTCACCCGGTTCCGCAGTGGCATTCGTTCCCTCTCAGCGTCCGTCCTCACCGCGCGACACACTCGATCTCGATCCGCGCGCCCAGCGGCAGCGCCTTCACCGCGATGGCCGAACGCGCGGGGTACGGCGCCGTGAAGCGCCTGGCGTAGACCGCGTTCATCGCCGCGTAGTCGTCCATGTCGGTGAGGAACACCGTTACCTTGACGACGGCGCGTAGATCCTTGCCGGCCGACTCCAGGACCGCGCGCAGGTTATCGAAGGCTCGTTCGGCCTGCGCGGTCACGTCACCGTCCACGATGCGACCGATGGCGGGATCGAGCGCCACCTGGCCAGAGACGAATACAAACTCTCCGGCCTCCACGAACGGGGAGAACGGCGGCGACGGCGGCGTTGTGTGTGTCGTGTTCAGGTCATTGGCTGGCATCAGTCTGCTCCTATCCGCGATTGGGCGGCGATGCGCGCGACCCGTGGTTGCGCCACCGCGACATAGTCGCGCGTGCTCAGGACCAGCGAGCGGTCAAGCCGCGCGGCGTTGAAGTACAGTTCGCTCTGCTCCAGCAGGGACGGGTCGGCGACCAGTTCGAGTTCCGGCGTGAACGAGAACGGCAGAATCGTGCCCGCGACGCTGCCCGCCAACCGCTCGGCGATCTCGGACGAGGCGAAGCCGACGTAAGTGGCTCCCAGCAGCGCTTTGACGGCGGCCAGGTCTACCCGCGCGTCGCCGGGTACGACGGCGAGGATATAGCGCGTGACTTTCTTGCCGACTTTCACCAGTAGGACGATACACTTCGCCGCCTGCGCGAGGGCGTTGCCGCGCATCGCGCTGACGAGTTCGGTGCGTCCCTCCGGCGCGTGGTCAATCAGCCGGTACGACGCGCCCCGCTCGCCCAGCAGCGCGATCAGCCGCCCATAGGTGTCGTCAGTGTCCATGACATGTTCCGTTTCATTGTAACGCCACGGTGGGTTACAGTCTTTCCCGGATCGCCGCCGTGAACTCCCGGATGGCGCGCTCATTGCGGCGGTAGAACGTCCAGCCCTTCTTGCGCGTGGCGATCAGCAAGCCGGCCTCAGTCAAGAGCGTCAGGTGGCGCGAGGCGGTGGCGGCGGCGACGTCAAGCTTCGCGCGGATGAACTCCGAGCAGACGCCATCGGTCACGAGGTCGCCGTCGCGCTGCGGTGGGAAATTGCTCACCGGATCTTTGAGCCATTCAAGCACGGTCAGGCGTGTCTCGCTGGCCAGCGCCTTCAGGACGCGCACATTCGCGCCCGGCGCTGCTTCGTCATTTCGCATAAATAGAAAATAGCGGACACGCCACACGATTGTCAAGGCCCACACAATGTCGAAGAGTGTGACGCTGCCGGGAAACGCTGGCGGGAGAAGAAAGAAACGGCAGATCGGATGGTGACGACCGACGCCGTTGAAGAGGGAGGCGCACGATGACTGGAGCGCCTGACGAACGCCTACGCGAACACCTCCATCGAGCGGGGTTGGCGCACCGGGCCGACGACATCCTGGCCATCGCCGCGCCGTGTATCTGGCTGGACTCGCGCCGCGACGACGAAAACGCTATCGCGACGGGCGCGTCGAAGCTGGGCGGTGCGCCCGATCTGCCGAACGGTGTGGAGTGGCCGAGGTGGCGTGATCTGCCGATGGGGTTCATCGCGCAGACGCGACTGGACGAGGTGGCGCTCTATGACGACGAGCGCATCCTGCCGGCGACCGGTCTGCTCTCATACTTCTTCGCCACCGACGGCGAGCCGAAGGGCAGCGCCGCCGATGACGACCCAACCTCCTGGCGCGTCCTGTACCTCGACGGCGACCCGGCGACCTTCCTCCGGCGCAGTCCGCCCGCCGATCTGGACGAGTTTTCGCGCTGGCCGGCGTCCACACTGACCTGCTCACGCTGGATCACCCTCCCCTCGACCTGGGGGCCTGAATACGTGTCACTCGGCCTCACCGATGCGGAGCGCGTCGCCTACGTCGAGGTCGAATCGCGCTTCCATGAGGGTGAACGCAATACACTGTTCGGCACGTATCTGTTGGGCCATGCGTATACGCTGAATGGTTCGGCGCTGCTCCGACCGTACCGGATGACACATGGATTGCCGTATCCCGGCATGGAACGCTACCCGAAGTGGCCGCACGGCAAGGAGCGCGAGCGGATGCGCGCCCGCCTCGCGGAGGTTGAGCGGACGGCGGCTCAGGAGTGGCGCCTGCTCTTCCAGGTGGAGAGTGGCGCGAGTGACATGGATTGGGCCGGAGGGGGCATCCTGCACGTCACCATCCCACGCGCGGCGCTGCTCCGGCGCGACTTCTCCCTCGTCTGGATGGATCTCGACTTCGTGTGACGCCGCGCGACAGTGTGCCCGCGCGTCGTAGAATGAAGGGTACGGTCTACGGAGCGCGACATCGTGAGGGGAGCGTCTGTATGGCGGCTGCGGAGACGGGCGAGCACGCCATCTTCTGGCGTGATTCCGCGCTGGGCGGGCTGGAGCTGCTGCGGGCGCACTACGTCACGCACAGCTTCGCGCCGCACAGCCACGACACGTTCGCCATCGGCGTCGTGGAGGCGGGCGTCGAGCGCTTCCACTATCGCCACGCCCCCGTCTCCGCTCCCAGCGGCTCCCTCATCATCATCAATCCCGGCGAGCCGCACACCGGCTCCTCCGCGCTCGCCGACGGCTGGCGCTACCGCATGCTCTACCCCGATCCATCGTTGCTGCGCGAGGCAGCAGGCGCGCTCACCGGCCGCGCCCGCCCGATTCCCTTCTTCGCCGATCCCGTCGTCCACGATCCCCTGCTCGCGCGTGAGCTACTCCGGCTGCATAGCGCGCTGGAGGGCGGCGCCGAGCTATTGGAGCGGCAATCACGCTTGCTCGAGTTCCTCGCGCGGCTGATCCAGCGCCACGCCGACACGCCGCATCTCGATGCGCCTCTAACGCGGGAGCCATTGCTCGTGCGCCGTCTACGCGACTACCTGGATGAACACGCGAACGCGCCGGTGACGCTGGCCGAGCTGGCGGCGCTGGCCGGGATGAGTGAGTTCCACACGCTGCGGGTCTTCACGCGGGCCACCGGCATGCCACCGCACGCCTACCTCACGCAGCGGCGCGTCGCCCATGCCCGCACGCTGCTCGCGCACAGGCTGCCGCTTGCCCAGGTGGCGGCGTTCGCCGGCTTCTACGATCAGAGCCACCTCACCCGCCACTTCAAGCGCATCGTCGGCGTCACGCCCGGCCAGTACGCGCACGGCGCGCCAAGCCCCTAAAAGCGCAAGATCGTACAAGACGGCGGAATGCGCGCCACGGTAGCCTCTAGGGCATGGAGACTCAGCCCAGACATTCCGCCATTGCGACATTTCTGCGCGGCGCGCGCGACACCCTGCCGTTGCTGCCGGGCGGCGCCCCGTTCGGCATGATCTATGGCATCACCGCGCGGAGCGCGCATATCCCAGCCTGGCTGACGCAGGCGATGTCGGTGGTCGTCTTCGCCGGATCGGCGCAGTTCGCCGTGGCGCAGCTCGTCGCCGTCGGCGCGCCCGTCCTCGTCCTGGCGCTCACCGGCGCGATGCTGAACCTGCGGCACCTGCTCTATAGCGCGTCGCTCGCTCCTCATCTGCGGGCCACCCGTCCGCGCTGGAAGGCGCTGCTCGCCTACCTGCTCACCGATGAGATGTACGGCGTGGTGAGTGCGCGGCTGCGCGCGGGACTCGCGGGAGAGCGGCTGCGCTGGTACGCCCTGGGTTCCGGGCTGACGCTGTGGAGCGAGTGGCAGCTCAGCACGCTCGCCGGACTGCTCGTGGGCGCGCGGATACCGGCGGGATGGTCGCTGGATTTCGCGGCGACGCTGACCTTCATCGCGCTGGTGACGCCGCTGCTGAGCGATCGTCCGAGCCTGTTCGCGGCGGCGGTGGCCGTCGTGGTGGCGGCGCTCACGCTCCACGCGCCACTGAAGTTGGGGTTGGTCGCGGCGATCCTGGCGGGTGTCGCGGCGGGGCTGCTCGCGGAGCGAGGCCGGATGTCCTCAACCCCCCAACCCCCTTCTCCTCGCGAGGGGAAGGGGGAGCGCGCGACGCGACCTCCGAGCCAGATCCTCCTCTCCACATGGGGCGCGTGGGAACCGCGGCCGGAACGCCACTCCGCTGACTCCCCTTCCCCTCGCGAGGGGAAGGGGCTGGGGGATGAGGACTTCCCGTCCGTCAGGGCTGGGGGATGAGGATTGCCCGCCTGTCAGGGGGAGGAGAATCACATGGCGCTCGTGCTAGCGGTGCTCTGTATCGGCCTGGCGACC
>DATEGV010000142.1:0-10616 GCA_035279925.1 Ktedonobacterales bacterium
GGAAGCGGGCGCCAGCGTCGCGACGCTCCGGAAACGGATTCCCCTCTCCCACGAGGAGAGAGGGGGTTGGGGGGGTGAGGTTCTCGGCCCTACGCCGACTGCCGCGTGTCTGGAACGCTGGCATGCTCCGCCGCGCCCAGCACACCACTCATGTCGTCGTCCTCGCCAAAGAGCAGGCGATCAAGCTCCGGCGCGTCAATCGTCTCGACCTGAATGAGATGCTCCGAGATCGCGATGAGCTTGTCCTTCTTGGCTTCCAGGATGTCCTTGGCGGTCGTATAGGCCTGCTCGACGAGGTAGCTCTCCTCGGCGTCGGCCTGCGTGGCGCGCTGCGGGCTTACGCCCTCGTCCTCGATCAGGACATTGCCGAGCGGGCTCATGCCGAACTCGCGCACCATGCGCCGGGCGATATTCGACGCCTGCTTGATGTCCTGGGCGGCTCCGGTGGTGATATCGCCGAAGATGATCTCTTCCGCCGCGCGCCCGCCCATCAGGCCAGCAAGCCTCGCCAGCAACTCCGTCCGGCGAATCAGGTATCGGTCCTCAGCCGGCGACGAGACCGTGATGCCCAGCGCCATGCCGCGCGAGATCGTCGAGACCTTCTGCACGGGGTCGCAGCCCGGCAGCGAGCGCATCACAATGGCGTGGCCCATCTCATGGTACGCCACAATCGCCTTTTCGGCCTCCGTCAGCACATGGCTCTTGCGCTCCGGTCCGGCCATCACGCGCAGAATGGACTCCTCAAGGTCAGTCTGCTCGATGGCGTCACGGTCACGCCGGGCCGCCAGCAGCGCCGCCTCGTTCATCAGGTTGGCCAGGTCCGCGCCGGAGAATCCCGCCGTCTGCTTCGCCAGCCGGTCCAGGTTGACGACGGGCGCGAGCGGCTTGCCCTCGCCATGCACGCCAAGGATCTCCCGGCGGCCAGTGTAGTCCGGCTTGTCCAGCATCACCTGGCGATCAAATCGGCCGGGGCGCAAGAGGGCAGGATCGAGCACGTCCGGGCGATTCGTGGCCGCGATCACGATCACGTTGTCCTTGCGTTCGAAGCCGTCCATCTCGACGAGTAGCTGATTCAGCGTCTGCTCGCGCTCGTCGTTGCCGGTCGTCGGCATCGCGCCGCGCTGCCGGCCCACCGCGTCAATCTCATCAATGAAGATGATGCAGGGGCTGTTCTCCTTCGCCATCTTGAAGAGGTCGCGCACACGACTGGCGCCCACGCCGACAAACATCTCGACGAACTCGGAGCCGCTGACGCTGTAGAACGCCACGCCCGCTTCGCCGGCCACGGCACGGGAGATGAGCGTCTTGCCCGTTCCCGGCGGTCCCACCAGCAGCAGGCCCTTGGGGATGCGCGCTCCCATGCGCTCGAACTTCGCCGGCGTCTTCAGGAACTCGACGACTTCGGCCAGCTCTTCCTTCGCTTCTTCCACACCCGCCACGTCCTTGAAGAGCACCGACGGCCGGGACTCGTTGAACTTCACCGCGCGGCTGCGCCCGAACGGCACGGCCTGGCTGCTGCCACCGCTGGTCGAACGACGCATGAGCATGAACACGAGGAAGCCCAGGAAGCCGAAGACCGCAAGCTCCATCAACGCCTGCAACCAACCGGGCGTACCAGCCGCGGGAGGCGCCACATTGACCACCGCTCCGCGCGATCGCAGGTAATCGGTCAGCGACTGGCCGGACTCCTTCGTCGCGACATACTCCTTGCCGGCGGTTGTCACGACATCCACAGTGTTGCCCTGCAAGGTCGCCGATTTCAGTTGATGCTGATCGGCGAGCGAGAGCACATAGCTGATGCTCGTATGCTGCGCGACACGGGCGGACGACCGCGAGGTCATTCCCATGCCGACGACGGCGATGACCGCTCCCAGGACAAGCGCGACCGCGAGGACGATCAACAGCGAACGGCGCTGCTTGCTCGTGGGTCGTTTGGGAGACTTCGGAGTTGGCGATGGGCGGGGAGCCGGGTGCATAAACTGATAGGATCCTCTCTTGGTTCAAGCGCCGGATCAACCTGGACAGTGGAGCGCGCGTCCCGTGGGGCAGCGCGGAACGGATCGAACGAGTAGAGAACATAGACAACAGTGAGACAGACCACGTGCGCGAACAGCGTGCCGCGATCCTGTACGCGCCGCTGAATCCGCCCGGTCGGGGCGTCAACTGAGGTGGATTATATGCGCCACATCTGAGGAGTTCCAGCGAACAGTGGGCGATATTCGTGAAAGAACAACGTCGTCCGGTTGCGCGTGCGTGCGTGTCCGAACGCGACGCCCGGTTCTTGCGATTGCCGCCATCAAGGGCAGTTAGCGCAAGCGTCCGTTATGTCGCGCCGGACGCATCATAAGGGTCTACGTGGCAGCGTTACGGCCCGGCGAAAGCCTGGGCGCGCGAGGCCAAAAGTACTGCTGGGGCCACTCAGCCGGCGCTCTCTTCGTGCGCCACAGGCGCGGTCGCCGCCGAGGACGCCGAGGTCGCGGCCACGGTCTCGGCCGCATGTAGTTCCGGCGGGTTGTACTGCGGCAGGCGCATCTCCGCGCGAATGCGGCGTATTGCCTGATACACGCTCGCCGCGTCCAGCCCCAGGCGCTCGGCAATCTCCTTGTGAACGCCGACCGGTGGCACGGGCAGGTAGGGCAGGTAGGCGTCGTGTATGCGACCGAGGTCCGTGGAGCTTCCGGTGAATGACTTCAATTCCCACCAGCTTGGAAGCTGGCGCGCGGCTCGCAACTCGCGGATGACCTGCTTCACGACATGCTTGGGAACGCTCAGCTCTCCTGCGATCTGTGTGCGGATGCCATCGAACTCGACGGGTTGCGCCAGTTCGAGATAGCGCGATTCTATATGTCCACGCACATCGTCCGTCAGATCGAAGGGAGCTGGTCGCGGTGGCCGTTCGGGGCGCGGCTGCCGCTCGACGGCGGGACGGCCGTTGCCCTTGACCCGTTTCTCCGTCTGTTCATTTTTGCCGGTCTGCGGATGGCCAGGCGCGACATGCGTGGCGGCGTGCTCGTCGTGGTGGTCGCGTGGCGTCGTGGAGGGATGACCGGACTGGCGCCGCTCGTGATCGTCGTGATCGGCGCGCGGCGTGGGACGGCCGAATGCGCCACTCTCGGCGGGGATGGCGCCAGGAGTCGGTGTCGCGCCAAGGATGCCCGCGCCCGGGCCGACGATCTTCGGCGCCTTGATCGTTGCGGCTGGCGTGACGGCGGCCTTCGCGCTGGCGGCCTTCTCGTTAGTCCGCTCGCGACGCGCCTTGATCTCGCACTCCGGGCAGAGCGTCTGCTTCGCTCCAGCCGACTTGAAGGACTTCCCACAACGCGCGCACCACATCTTCACTTTACTCATTGGGCGCCGGTCCTCCTCCTACATAACATGCGCGTTCCCGATCACATGCACCTTCGAGTATAGGCCCCATCCCCTACGGCGTCAAACGCGGCGCGCGTCGCCCGTTCGCTGACCTTTCAGTCGCGCCGCCCACTAGTCCGCGGGCGAAAGGCATGGTAGGATAGGCGCACGAAACCGCCGGTGTAGGCGCGGTCGGCTTCATGGTCGGGAGTCCAACCTATGGAACAGTTCGTCACGAACGCCTTGAATACCCTGGCCACGGTCCCGTTGATTGTCACCTTCGTGCTGATTGCCATCTGGGTCGGCGTCGAGAGCGCGGGCATCGGCGTGCCGATCGAGCCGGCAATGCTGTTTCTTGGCTCGCTGGCCGCCAGACAGGGAGCCATCGCCATTGCCGTCGTCGGCACGTTTTGCGCGGCGCTGGGCTGTCTCGTCTTTTCAAGTGGGGCCTATTACATCGGGCAGCGCGTCGGCACGGCCCGCATCACGCGCGTCGGGAAGTACGTGGGACTCACAGAGGAGCGCGCGGAGCATATCGAGCTGTGGCTGCGGCATCGCGGCATGCTTGGCGTCTTCATCGCGAGGGAAACCCCGATGGTGCGCACCTATGGCTCGTTCGTAATGGGCGCCGCCGCCGTACCGAGGAAGAAGTTTCTCATTGGCACAGCGCTGGGCGCATTGCTCTATTGCGGTGTCTTCATCGCACTGGGCACGCTGCTCGGCAATAATTACAAAGCCGCGCTGGACTGGATGCAGAAGCACTTTGGGACGCGCGACATTTTGATGGTCTGGGGCGTCATCATCCTGCTCTTCATCGCGCATCACTTCTGGGGGAGGCTCGGCCTGCGCCAGCTCAAGCGGCACTTCCACCGCCACGCGGCGAAGGAGACGGCGCCGGTCGGCGCAACGGCGCCGGCGAACTCAACGCCCAATCCCACGAGCTAGTTCTCACCCACCTGCGCCGTCGTGTTCTCCTGGCGCGTCCGCGTCAACTTGTCCACGTCGGAAGCGAGCGCCGGGCGAATACACCAACTCGGCCCGCATCGCTTTGACCTGCGGCAACGCGTGTAGTTGGCCGAGCGCCGCGACCAGATCATGCTGGCGAAATACGCGACAACTTATGTCTATGAGCTGCCCTTTGCGAGCCGGGCGAATGTCCAACGACTGAATGCCGATGCGCCACCGCGAGAAAATGGCATGTACCTCCGCGAGGATATCTACGTCCGCTGAGGGTGGCTCGACGCGCAGACGAATGCGGTGGGCCGAGTGGCTTGGAAAGATTCGCCGCTCGACGAGCCGCAGCATCAGCAGTGCGAGCAGGGCGATAACAGTGCCAACAACCGCGGTATCGAGCAGACCAGCGCCTGCGGCGAGGCCGATTCCCGCGACGAGCCAAATGGACGCGGCGGTGGTCAGTCCGCGAATCAGCTCACGCCGCAGTAGAATGGCGCCCGCGCCAAGGAAGCCGATGCCAGAGACGATCTGCGCCGCGACGCGTGATGGATCCAGGCGCATATTGGGCGAGAGGGCAAGCGTGTGCTCGAATCCATACGCCGACACGATCGTTATGAGCGCGGAACCGAGCGACACCAGGGCCAGCGTTTTCATGCCCGCCGCCTGGTCGCGGTACTCGCGCTCGAATCCGATGACCGCGCCACAAGCCAAAGCTACAAGGAGGCGCGCCAACACTGCTCCGAGGGAGATCAACGGAGGACTCCTTGCGAGCGCGGCGCGAGAGGCGTCCGGACTGAGGGACCGCGACGCGCGCCGCTATGCCTCGATGATACACGCTCGCCACAAGTGGTCCTGACGACCACTCATCTCGCTATATGCTCCTTGCCGCGCAGCGCCGAAGCAATCGCCGCCAGCACCGAGATCGCCGCCATCAGCCAAAACGACAGGTGCAGGCCGTTGATGAACGAGGTCAGGACGCTGTCCGGCACGCCGCTGGTCACGCCCGCGAAGATCTTGAACATCACCGACTTCGGAAGCGTGCTCGCCACGATCGCCAGCGCGAAGGCGATGCTGAAGACGCCGCCCGTGTTCATCAACATCGTGCGGGCGCCGGCGGCGATACCGCGCTGGCCTGGCCGCACGCTCGCCATGATGGCGCTCGTGTTCGGGGAATTGAAGAGGCCGGAGCCGGCGCCCATCACAAACATCATCGTCGCGGTGTACCAGTAATTCGTGTGGATGCCGATGAACGCCATCCCCACCAACCCAACGGCGGATACGATCAGACCGAGCGACGAGAGTATACGTGAGCCGTACTTATCGGAGAGTACACCGGAGATCGGCGACGTGATGAGCATGCCGATGGCCAGCGGCGTCAGCAGGATGCCCGCCGTCAGCGGATCCTTCTGCTCCGGTCCCTGGAAGTAGAAGACGAACAGAAACGTCACGGCGAGCCGCGCCAGCGAGTTCAAAAACGCGCTCAGATTGCCCATCGCGAACAGGCGGTCGCGGAACAGCCCCAGGTCTAGCAGCGGTTGGCGCACCTTGAACTCGGCGAGGATGAAGAGCGGGAAGAAGACGATGGCCGCGATGAAGCCGCCGATCACCATGCGATCCGTCCAGCCCTGGATGCCGCCGACGGTGAGGGCGATGAGCAGCCCGGTAACTGAGATGAGATAGGTCAGCGTGCCGGCGATGTCGAAATGCTGGTCGCCGTCCAACTGCGCCTGCTCGCGCAGATTCAGCCACGCCCAGATCGTCCCGATCACCGAGATCGGCACGTTGAACCAGAACACCCACTGCCAGGAGAAGATCGTCAGCCAGCCCCCCAGTATCGTCCCAAAGATCGTGCCGACCGCCGCGACAATCATGTTCGTGCCCAGCGCCAGACCCAGTTGGCGTTTGGGAAAGGCGTCGGTGACGATGGCGGAGCTGTTCGCCATCATGAAGGCGCCCGCCGCGCCCTGCACGATGCGCACGACGATCAACTCCTCACCGGTAGTCACGAATCCAGCTACCAGCGCGCTCACGCCGAAGAGCGCGAACCCAAACACGTAAAGATTCTTGCGGCCGAACATATCGGCCAGCCGGCCCGCCGTCAACACGAGGACGGTCTGCGCCAGCATGTAGGAGAGCAGCACCCACACCAGCGTAATCAGCGAGGTGTGCAGCTCGCGCAACAGCACCGGCAGCGCGATAATCAGCGTGCCGGAGTTCAGTGTCGCCAGCAGCGTGCCCAGACTGGTACACGAGAGCGCCCACCATTTGTAGCCGCCCTCGGTAGCCTGAGCCACCTCAGCGTTTTGCGCCAGCGGTTGCGAGACAAGTCCTTGCGCCATCCAAAGTTCCCCGACAAAGAGTATCCATCTTGTGACCGGCGTCTCGGCGAGAGGGAGACGCGGATCAAACATTCACGTTTACGGAAAGGCTACGCTTCATTGTACCGCCCCGCCGCCATACGGTCAAGCCGAAGCGTACGTCTTGCGCCGAAAGCTCGCGGCTGCTACTCTCTGCGCAGCGGAGCCTTGTGTTTCACTCCTTCGAAGGAGACCGAGTCTCTATGGGCGACGGCGACACGCCTCCTTTCTCACGCGAGCCTGTGAGCGACGGTGGGGAGGATGTCGAAAACCTGACGGTCATAGACGGCCAGCCGGTATGGGCATCCTCGCTCTCGCGGCGCGGTAAGCTGCGGCGCGGTGGGTTGACAGCCCTCCTGGTGACGCTCGTCGCGTTTCTCCTGTTGGGCGGTCCCAACGCCGTCTTCACCCATGTGAGCGGGTCCATCCATGTTGCCACGGTGCCTTGGGCGGCGCTCCAGCCAAGCCCCGCCACCCAGCCGCGCGCGCCTGCGAGCGTCGCGCTGAGCCAGGTGCGGTTGCCGCCAGGAACCGCCCGCACATCCTCACTGCACGTCAGCCCGTCTAACACGCCAAACGGCAGCGCGTACGCCTGCTGGGTCAGCAGCGACGCCCAGGTCCACGGCGGCGGCATCGGCGCGCTGCACTTCGCGACGCTCGGCGCGCCCTCCGGTCAATGGGTGACGCACGGAGCGCCTGCTCCGGAAGGTAACTCCTGCTTTGTCGCGTCCGACAGCGCCGCGCCCGCGCGCGTCCTCTTCGCCGTCTGGCCTTCCGCCGCGGCCTCCGCCAACTGTGGGCTGCCGATTCTGTATGTCAGCGTAGATGGTGGCCATACCTGGCGGCAGGCGCCCTGGCCAGTGACTGATTTGTCCGCCTGCCTGAATTCCCTGGCGTTCGTGGGGGGGCAAATCTATGCGCTCGCGGATACCGCTCTCCTTCCGGCCAGTCAGTCGCGCGGCGCGGCTCAGGGGCGGTTCATCGCAAGCAACGACCTCGGCGTCCATTGGCGCGCGTTGGATGGCGGCTTCAACACTCCGGCCAGCTTCTATGTCGTCGGCGTCAGGCCAGCTGGCCACCTCCTCGCGCAGGCCACCAGCGCGGCCGGTCAGACGAGTCAGCTGTACGTGAGCGACGACGATGGCGCGACGTGGCGTGCCCTTGGCCCACTTCCCGGCGTGGCTCCGGAGGTCTACGCCTCCTCCGACCCGACAGATACGGCGCACGGCGGCTTTGGACGCCTTTACCTCATCGGTCGTCAACTGCCTGACGCCGCCACGAGCGTCAGCGCCCCACTCTACGCCTCGGCCTACGTGGATACCGGATGGACGACGTTTGCCGCGCCGCCCATCACGCGGGCGCTCGGCGGGCCAACCGACACGCCGATCCTCACCGCCGATGTGGGACCAGACGACTCGCTCGTGCTGACGCTGGCGACGGCGCTGGACACCAACGGCGCGCCTGCCGCCAGTCCCGCGCTGTGGAGCTGGGATCCGTCCGCTACGACGTGGACACTCCAGCCGTACAACATTCCCCTCAACAGCGCGCTGCAAGGACATTCCTGGTCAAATGGGCATATGATGGCGTGGCTGCTCATCACCTCCAACGGCGCGCCACAGGCGGCGGAGATTCAGACGTATGTCCTGCCCGTCGGGTCCACCGGCGCGTGAACGATATGATAGACTGGCCCACGAATGCGGCGATGATTTTTGCGGTAAGGCGGACGACATGACGGCAGCGGAGATCCAACTGAGCGAGGAGCGGGCGCAGACGCGCCAGTACGATGTGTTGATCGTCGGCGGCGGACCGGCGGGCCTGAGCGCGGCTGAGGTTGCGGCAACGGCGGGGGCGCGCGTGGCCGTGCTGGAGCGGCAGAAAGAAGTTGGCTACCCGGTCCATACCAGCGGCGGCAGTTGGGTCAGCGACATGCGCGCCCTGGGCATCCCATCGGATCTCTACTTTCCCATCAAGCGCGTCACGTTCCTCTCGCCGCGCAAGCAGGCTAACTTCACGTATGACGACGCCGTCTGCTGCGTGCTGGACGTGCGCGCCGTCTATCAACATCTCGCCGGGCGCGCCGTGACCGCCGGCGCCGAGGTGCATCCGAACTCGCCGGTGGAGCGCCCTATCGTGGAAGATGGCCGCGTCGTCGGCGTCGTGGCGAAGGATCACCGCAATCGCGCCGGCGAGTGGCGCGCGCCCGTCGTCGTAGATGCGAGCGGCTTTTCGTCCACCCTATCCACTCGCTCCGGTCTGCACGAGGGCTACCGCCGCTATGGTTACGGCGCCGAATACGATTTGTACGCGCCGAACTACGACGCCGATCACCTCTATCTCATCATGGGCAGCCAGGTCGCGCCGTCCGGGTATGCCTGGGCGTTCCCGCGCGGCAAGGGTCGCGTGCGCCTGGGTGTGGGAGTGATCCGGCCCGACGTAGACGCCGACGCCCGCGAGTATCTGGACACCTTCGCGCAGCGCCTGCCCACGCTGGCGCCCGCCTTCGCTGGAGCCAGCCCCATCGAATACCATACCGGGCTGTTTCCGTCTGAGGGCGTTGTCAAGCGTTTCGTCAGCGACGGTTTGATCGCGACGGGTGACGCCGCGGGGCACGGCTCGACGCTCGTCGGCGAGGGCATTCGCTTCGCCATCTATAGCGGGCAGATGGCCGGCGCCGTAGCGGCGGAGGCCGCCAAGATGGGCGATTCGTCGGCGGCCTTTCTGGAACGCTACGAGCGGCAGTGGCGTGGTCGCTTTGGCCGTGAGATGGAGATCTCCTATCTCGTCAACCAGCGCATCGCCGGCTGGAGCGACGAGCGTTGGGACGAGAGCATGGACCTGCTGAACCGGCTGACTCCCGCCCAAGCGGCGGAACTGCTGCGCGGCGACTACAGCGTCGGCCTGTTTTTAGGCGTGCTACGGCGCAATCCGTCGCTGCTGCGCACCGGCGCGCGCAAGTTCTTCGACATGGCGTTTCAGCGCCTCGGTCGCGCCAGCGGCGTCAACGAGGCGGAGGTGGCGCGGGCCAACGGCTAGCGCGCGCCTGGTCCACGCGGTTTGACGGCGCGTGGCGTCGCTGACTATAATCCGAAGGTTGAGATGACTTAATTGTCACCCGTTGCGCGCATACTGCGAACTGCGATACCGCCAGGATAATTCAGTCACATGCCGAAGCTCTATGGATGGGTGCGCGAGGTCACGCCGGGCAGCCCCGCCGACCTTGCCGGCGTCTCCCCTGGCGACAAGATTCACGCGATCAACAGCCACCCACTGCGCGATCTCGTGGACTTCCAGTTCTACTCCGCTGAGGATGAGCTCCTGCTCGCCGTGGAACGCAACGGCCGCGCGATTGACGTGCTGCTGGCGAAAGAACCCGACGAGGAGACAGGCATCCTCTTTGGTGAGGAACCGGCGCCTTTTATTCGCATCTGCGCCAACAAGTGCGTCTTCTGCTTCGTGAAGGGGCTTCCCGAGCGCCGCCAGCCTCAGCGCGGACTGCCGCTTGGCATGCGCGATACGCTCTACATCAAAGACGACGATTACCGCTACAGCTTCCTCTTCGGAAACTTCATCACCCTTACGAACTTGAAGGAAGCGGACTGGCAGCGGTTAGAGGAGCAGCGGCTCAGCCCCGTCTACGTCTCCGTGCATACCACCAATCCCGAACTGCGCCGCAAGATGGTGGATGGCCCACGCTCCGGCGAGATCGTCGAGCAGATACAGCGGCTCGGTAGCATCGGCATCACCTGCCACACGCAGCTCGTCCTCTGCCCGGGAATCAACGACGGCGAGGAGCTTGACCGCAGCATCGCGGAGCTTGCCGCGCTGCGCCCCATCGTCGAGTCCATCTCGGTCGTTCCCGTCGGCCTCACGAAGTACAACAACATGCTCAAGGTCGGCGCGCTGCCGCCCATGCGCCCATTCACGCGCGACGAATCCGTCGCCGTCGTCGAGCGGGTA
>DATEGV010000143.1:0-15639 GCA_035279925.1 Ktedonobacterales bacterium
CGAGAAGCCGACGCTGATCATCGCGAAGACCGTCAAGGGCAAGGGCTTCCCGGAGATCGAGAACCAGAACGGCTGGCACGGTAAAGCCCTGCCCGCGGACATGGCCCAGCGAGCGATTGCTGAGCTTGGCGGCGAGCGCCACATCATCGTCCAGGTGCGCAAGCCGGAAGCCGCGCAGCCCGCGGCGCGACCCGCCGCCACCGCGCTTCAGCTTCCGCGCTACGAGCTTGGATCATCGGCGGCCACCCGCAACGCCTATGGCGACGCGCTCAAGGCGCTTGGCGCGGCCCGCCCGGATGTCGTCGCCGTTGACGGCGAGGTCAGCAACTCGACCTATGCGGAGACGTTCGCCAAGGCATACCCTGAGCGGTACTTCGAGCAGTACATCGCCGAGCAGCAGCTTGTGGGCTCCGCCGTCGGCCTGGGCGTGCGCGGCTACCAGCCGTTCGCGTCCACGTTCGCGGCGTTCTTCTCGCGCGCGTATGACTTCGTGCGGATGGCGGCCATCTCGCGCGCCAATATCAAGCTCTGCGGCTCGCACGCCGGCGTCTCTATCGGCGAAGACGGCCCCTCGCAGATGGCCCTCGAAGATCTCGCCATGATGCGCGCCGTCCACGACAGCATCGTGCTCTATCCGTGCGACGCCAACGAGACGGGACACCTCGTCGCGGCGATGGCCGATCACCACGGCATCTCCTACCTGCGCACCACGCGCGAGAAGACGACCGTTCTCTACGGTCCCGAGGAGACGTTCCCGGTCGGCGGCAGCAAAACGCTGCGCCAGTCGGGCGCGGATCGGGTCACGGTCGTCGCCGCTGGCATCACCGTCCACGAGGCGCTGAAGGCCTATGAGACGCTGAAGGGTGAGGGTGTCGCGATCCGCGTGATTGACGCCTATACCGTCAAGCCGATTGACCGCCAGACGCTCCACGACGCGGCGCGCGCCACCAATGGGCTCATCGTCGTGGTGGAGGACCATTGGGAGCAGGGCGGCCTGGGTGACGCCGTGCTCGAAGCCTTCGCCGGCACTGAGGCTCAGCCGGGACTGGAGTCGCTGGCCAAGGTGACCAAACTGGCGGCGCATAAGATGCCCGGCTCGGGCAAACCAGCGGAACTGCTCAATGACGCCGGGATTGACGCGGCGCACATCGTGGCGACCGTCAAGAAGCTGGTCGGGTAGAAAGGGCGGCACGGGTGGCGCGGGGAGTCACGACGCAGATCGAGCGGGCAGTCGCCAGCGCCGCTCACGAGCATCGCCTCTGGTCTCCCGGCGCTACGCTCGTCGTGGGCGTCTCCGGCGGTCCCGATTCGCTCTGTCTGCTCGGCGCGCTGCATTCGCTTACGGCGAGCGGCCGGGCCGGCGCTCCCAGCCGTCTCATCGTCGCCCATCTCGATCACGGCATGCGTGGCAAAGCGGGCGCGGAGGACGCCGCGTGGGTCCGCGCTTTTGCCGCCGATCTCGGCCTCGACTGCGTCACGGAGCGGGCGGATGTGCCGGACCTGGCGCGCACCGACCGTCGCTCCCTGGAGGAGGCGGGCCGCAACGCACGCTACGCCTTCCTGCGCCGCGCGCTGGACGAGCGCCAGGCCGAGCGCATCTGTGTCGGCCACACCAGCGACGACCAGCTTGAGACGCTGGTGATGAACTGGCTGCGTGGCAGCGGCCTGGCGGGACTCAGCGGGATGGCGGCGCTCACCGGCGATATCGCCCGCCCGCTCCTCGGCGTGACACACGCGCAGACGTGCGCATACTGCGCCGCGCGCGGTTGGCAGCCACGCGCAGACGCCTCCAACGAGGACCTGCGCTTCCGGCGTAATCGAGTGCGTGCGGAGCTGATTCCGGCGCTGCGCCAGTACAACCCGAACCTGCGGGAGACGCTCGTGCGCAACGCCGCGCTGCTGGCCGACGATGATGAGTTTCTCGCCGCAAGCGCCAACACGGCCTGGAGTGAGTTTGCCCGGCGCGACAGCGATACTGTCTCGTTCGCGGTGGAGAGCCTGCGTGGGACGCCGCCCGCTATCCGCCATCGTCTTCTCCAGCGCGCGTGTGCCCACCTCGCCGGCCAGGGTCAATCGCTGGAAGCCGTTCACGTAGTGGCGCTGGATGCGCTCATCGCCCGCAAGGCGACCGGCGGCGCGCTCGCGCTGCCTGGCCAGTTGCGCGCCCGGCGCGACTACGGTACACTGCTCATCGAGCGACACGCGGACCAACCGGACGCCAACACGCCGGAGGGGGTCGCCAGCGACGTTTGGCGGCTCCAGGCGCCCGGAAGTGTTGACCTGCCGGCGCTTGGGTGGCGGCTGCGCGCGTGGTACGCGACGACGGCGCCCGGCCACGAGCGGGAGGAGCCGGCGGCTCCGCCGTTCGCGTCCCTGTCGCGCCACGGCACCGCCGCTGAGCTGCGCCGGGCGGAGTCGCGGGTGTATGTGGACGCGGAGAAGGCGGGCGACGTGTTCGAGGTGCGCGCGTGGCGGCCGGGGGATCGCTTTCAGCCGCTGGGAACGCCCTTCGACAAGAAGGTGCAAGACTATTTCGTAGACGCAAAGGCGCCTCGGCAGGTTCGCGGCCGGACGCCGCTCGTCTTCGGGCGCGGGCAACTCGTTTGGCTGGCTGGGCAGCGTATTGACGACCGCGTAAAACTCACGTCGGCCACACAGCGCGTGCTCGTCCTGCAACTTGAGCCACTTGGCCTGGATGTGGATTCTATGACCGCCGAGAGCGTCGGCGGCGCAGCGCGGACAGACCGCGCGGAAAGAGAGTGACGGAAAGTGGCCATCTCGCGCAACGTCCACGAGGATATCGAAGAGGTGTTGATCTCCCAACAGCAGCTACAGGATCGCATCACCGCGCTCGCCGCCGCCATCAGCGCCGACTTCGCCGGCAAAGACCTTCTGCTGCTCGGCATTCTCAAGGGCGGCGTGATGTTCATGGTTGACCTTGCCCGCCGATTGGATATTCCCCTCGAAATGGACTTCATGGCGACCAGCAGCTACGGCAACAGCACGGAATCCAGCGGTGTCGTCCGCATCCTGAAAGATCTTGACGCGCCGGTCGAAGGCAAGCATATTCTCATCGTCGAGGACATCATTGACAGCGGACTTACCTTGCGCTACCTTGTCGAGAATATACAGCGGCGGCATCCGGCCAGCCTCACCATCTGCACGCTGCTGGATAAGGAAAAGGCTACCGAAAAAGCGCTCGAACCCGCCTATGTCGGCTTCCGCATCCCCGACCGCTTCGTGGTTGGCTACGGACTGGACTATGCCCAGAAGTACCGCAACCTCCCCTACATCGGCGTCCTCAAGCCGCGCGTGTACAGCGAGTGAGTTCTCGCCGCTTCCTTCCGTACTATGTAGTGATACAGATATCGGGAGGAGTGGCTTCGTGAGACAGTTCCCTGGCGTCCGCGGACGGCGCGCCACCGCCGTTGTCACCGCCGCGGTGTGCATATGCGCTGTGACGACGCTCATGTCCGGGTGCGCGTCCGGCGCGAAGCAACCGACTCAGCGTACCCCAACAGCGCGGGTCAGCCTCGACGCGACCCTGGCGACCGCGACCGTGTTTGTCGCTGCGCACCAAGGCAACCTCTCCGGCGCTTTGTACGCCTTCAATGCCCAGAACGGCTCGACGCGATGGATCTATCATACCGCCGCGATGTATGGGACTCCCGGTGTTGGAAACGGAACCGTATTCATCGCGCCTCAGGATGGGTACGTCTACGCGTTGGACGCCGCGACCGGCAACAGGCTTTGGAGCTTTCAGCGCGACGTGAGAATGGATGGCTATCCAACCGTGTCGGGAAATATAGTGTATGTCACCTCGGATGAGGGCGCGGTTTACGCGCTTGGCGTGGACGATGGGAAGTTGCGCTGGCAGTTTCATCCGCTGGACACGGGTGACCATATCTACGCCGCTCCGGCGGTTGCGGCGGGCCTGGTGTTCGTGAGTATGGGGGGCGTAGATCAGTATTTCTATGCGCTCGACGCCAACACCGGACACATCAAATGGAGAGTCGCGGCGAATGGCGGTTTCGATGGTGTGCCCGCCGCCACCTCGGATACGGTGTATGTCGGCGCCAATGACGATTCTCTCTACGCCGTCAACAGCGCCAGCGGCGCCGTGCGGTGGCATCATGCGACTGGCGGCGCGGTGATCGCTCTGCCGGCCGTGACCGGCGACGCCCTCTTCGCCGGTTCAACGGATGGCAGCCTCTACGCGCTGCACACGGCGGACGGCTCTCTCGCATGGCAGTCAAATCCACCAAACGCCTCGGGTGAGCAGGCGGGCGCCGGAATCTCTGACGGAGTGGCGGCGGCGGTTTCCGGCAATATGGCGTTCGTCAATACGATTGGGGGGATCACCTACGCCCTGGACGCCGGCACTGGCAGCGAGCTATGGCGCTTCAAGGAGGGCAGCAACCTCCCTGCGCAACCGGCGGCGTCAGGCGGAGCGGTTTTCGTCGCCGCGTTCGACGGAACAGTTCTGGGGTTGCGCGCAAGCGACGGCGCGCTCGGCTGGAAATTTGACAGCCAAGCGTCCATCTATGCGCCGCCCGTCGTGATGTCATGATACGGATAAGCGTCCGCGTTCGCACGAAGGAGAAAGCACCATGGTCACACCACGCCGCCAGCCATCCCTGCGCTGGGGCAGCCTCGTCGTGATGGTCATTTTCTTCGCCATCGCGATAGGCGCGCTCGTGGCCATCCCGTCGTCACCGGTCAACCGCACACACACGACGACATCCATCACACCGGGAGCTGTCACGCTGCCGCCGACGGCTCCCGCATCTACCGCCACCGCCGTCCAACCCACCACAACGGCGCACCCGTAGGAGGTCGCGATGGACACACAACTCACGCGACGACCACGGCGTCACATGGGCCTCGTGTTGGCGCTGGGCGCGATATTTCTTGGCACGCTCGCCTTGGCGGCATGCGGCGCGTCCGTTTCGCCGGGTATCACTGGAAGAGCGAGCGCAACCGCGGGAGCGCGATCCCAATACGCCTATCTCTATTCGCGAATAGACTACCCTTTGCAGATTCCCGTGAACGATGGTGACACCGTCTCGCTGATCCTCTCACCATTCAGCGACATACTCACCGTCGCGCCGACTGCGGGTACCGGCTCCACGACGTTCTCCGAACCGATCCCGCTGCCCACCGACCTTCAGAATTACCAGGACATCGGCGCTTCGGTGGACACCATCGCCCCTGACGCCGCGAGTCCGCTTGTCTGGCAGTTGACCAGCGCGCCGCGCCAGTCGCTGCTGACACCCCCGGACTCCGGCCAGCGTGACTACCTTTCGGAGGTGACGTTCAAATGGCAGGTGCGAGCGGTCTCAGCGGGCGAAAACACCACACAGATCGAGATGACGCTGTACTACGTCTACCTGGACGGCAGCGAGCATGACGGCAAGGTCCAGGTCTCGCAGTCACCGATACCGGTCGTCGCGGTGAATGTCTCCGGGGCGCGACAGGCGCTGCCGCCGCTGCGACTGCCCATCGCGGGACTAACCGGGCTGGCGGGAGTATTGGCGTTTTTCCGCTTCTTCTGGGGCGCGTATCGAACGGTGAAGGATGTGGCGGACACCGGGCGCGATGCCGCGAAGGTCGCGCATACCATCCAGCGCAAAGGCGGCGCCGTCACGGGCGCGAACACGCGCGGCGCAGAGGTCCGTGTCAGCCGCGCCGAGCCGACGGCTCCGCCCGCTGTGTCGCCAGTGTCGAATGAGGCAGCGTCGGAGAAAGAGCGAGCGACCGGTGTTGACCGTCGCAAACACGGACGGCGTCTGCTGCCGCCCCTGCACTGACAACGAAGCCGCCTAGCGCGAGCCGGGGGAGAGTACGCCGTCGCTGATATCGTAGAGTGTGTCGGCGGCGGCGGAGGCCTGCGCGTCGTGGGTGGTGATGATGAAGCCGATGCCCGCCTGATGCGCCACGTTCACCATCAAGTCGAGGATCGCGAGGCCGGTGTGGCTGTCCAGGTTGCCGGTCGGCTCATCGGCCAGCACGAGGCGCGGCGCGTGGACCAGCGCGCGGGCAATCGCCACCCGCTGCTGCTCGCCGCCGGAGAGCTCAGGCGCGCGATGCTGTTCGCGCTCAGACAGGCCGACGAGCGCCAGCGCCTCATGGGAGCGTCGTTCGCGCTCCGCTCGCGGTGTCCGCGCCAGCCGCAGGGGAATCTCGACGTTCTCGCGGGCGGTCAGCGCGGGAAAGAGGTGCGCGGCCTGGAACACAAAGCCAAGCTCGTTGCGCCGCAGTAACGTCCGCTCACGCTCGCTCAACGCTCCCAGATCGCGGTCCAGTAGCAGCACATGGCCGCTGGTTGGATCATCCAGCCCGGCGATCAGATTCAGCAGCGTCGTCTTGCCCGCGCCGGAGCGGCCACGAATGGCGATGAACTCACCGGGACGCGCATACAGGTTCACTCCGCGCAGCGCCGTCACCGTGCCGTCGCCAACCTTATACTGCTTGACGAGATCCTGAACGCGCAAGAGAGAGCGGCCGGCCCCAGGCGTGTTCGCTTGTCCGCCGCGCCGTGGGTCAGGATTCGTGTTTTCAGAGTTGACCAATCGCACGCTATGCATAGCCCCACTCTCCGCGTTCCTCACTCGCCGCACGCCGCCATGCCAAGTCCTACGGCGCGACGGCCCACACACTTACAACGCATGGGCCATCTGGGCGTGACATTGTTGCCGCCGCGCCACCGGCGGTTCGCGCGCTTATTCGCGGATGCGACGCGCCGGCAGCGGGCGCACCAGCGGATTCTGGCCAAGCGGACCGTCCTCTTTGCGGCGAGGAACGCGCTGGCGCACCAGGAACGACGGCGCGCGGGCCATATCGTCCATGGGGATGTTGATGTCGCGCCCGAACCGGTTATAGAACGACAGCTCGAAGTTCGGTGTCTCGCCAAGCGCGCCGTGCGGGCAGACCTCAACGCAGTCGCCACAGAAGATGCAACGATCCAGCGCGAAGTCCCAGCGCACCAGCTCGCGCTCAGCCATCATCAGCGAACCCGTCGGGCAGACCTGCACGCAGGCGCCGCAGGAGACGCAGTCCGTCGCGAAAAGCGACACATTGAACGGCGTGGAGACGATCGTGTCGAAACCACGCCCGAACATGCCGTAACAGTTCGGCCCAATCACGTCATGGCAGACGCGCACACACTGCGTGCAGTTGATGCACTTGTTCGGGTCGCGCAAGATGAAGCTGTGCGACAGGTCGAACTCGTAATCGTGATAGTCGGACGGCTCGCCATCGTGGAAGCGATTGTCTTGCAGGCCGTACTCGATGCTGTACTTCTGCAGGTCGCACTGGCCGGCTGCGGGACACGCGCACTGCAAGCAGCGACCAGCCTCGCGCGCCGCCTGCTCCGGCGTGTAACCCATCTCGATGATGCGGAAGTTGCGCTTGCGGTCCTCATAGGGCAGCATCGGCATCTTGACCTTCGGCTCGACCGGCTTGTACGGCACGATGTCGAAGAGATCCGGCGTGCGCTCCTGCGCCTCGATGCGCTTGGAGACCTCAGCCATGCTCTCGCCGTTCAGGTAGGCGTCAATCGAGCGGGCGGCGAGCTTGCCTTGCGCGACACCCTGGATGATGGTCGCCGCGCCAAGTTGACAGTCACCACCGGCGAAGACGCCCTTGCGCGCCGTCATGAAGCTGAACGGGTCGGTTTCGATGCTGGTGCGCTTGGTCCACTTCACGCCCGACTCCGGCGGCAGCACGGCCATGTCGGGCTTCTGCCCGTAGGCCGGAATGATCGTGTCGCAGGGCACGACGTACTCGCTGCCGGGGATCGGAATCGGCCGTCGGCGCCCGGAGGCGTCCGGCTCGCCAAGCTGCATGCGCTGGAACTCGAGGCCGGAGACCTTGTCGCCGTCGAAGACGATGCGCGAGGCCGAGGCGAACAATTGCAGATCGGTGCCCTCGTTCTCGCCGTCCTCAACTTCCTCAAAGGTCGCTGTCATCTCGCCGCGACCGCGCCGATAGACAGTGTGGACCTTCGCGCCCAGCCGCAGCGACGTGCGCGTGCAGTCGAAGGTGGTGAATCCGCCTCCCAGCACAACTACCTCGCGGGTGTCGTCCACGGGAACCGGCATACCGCGCGTCTTGTCCATGAGGTAGGCGATGGCGTTGATGACGCCCGGATTCTCCTGTCCCTCCAGACCAAGCTCATTCGAGGTCCACGCGCCGATGGCCAGATACACCGCGTCGAACCCTTCATTGAAGAGGTCGTCAATCGTGAAGTCCTCGCCCAGCTTCACGTTGTACTGCGCGTCCACGCCCAGCTTCCAGACGCCCTCGAACTCCTTGTCCATCATGTCCTTCTGGAGCCGGTATTCGGGGATGCCGTAGCGCAGCATGCCGCCCGCCTGGGGCATCATGTCAAAGACCTTACAGTAGTGGCCCTTGAGCGCAAGGTAATACGCGCAGGTTAGGCCGGTCGGGCCGGCGCCGATGACCGCGACGCGCTTGCCGGTTGCGGCCTCTTGCACCCACGGCGTCGGCGGGTCATCCAGGCACTGCTCCGCCGCGAAGCCATGCATGCGGCAGATGGCGATCTCCTCTTCGACGAGCGCGCGCCGGCAGACTTCCTGGCAGGGAGCGGGGCAGGTCAGGCCGAGCACGAACGGGAAGGGTAGCACCTCTTTGACGAGCCGCGCCGCCTCGCGATTCTGTCCGCGCGCGATGAGCTCGAGATAGCCGGGAATGTCAATGTGCGTCGGGCATCCAACCTGGCACGGCGGCTGGCAGTAGGCGTTATGGTCGGAGAGGATCATCTCAAGGTTGGTGCGCCGGATATGCTTGAGCTTGTCCGACTTCGTGCGCACCACCATCCCCGGCGTCGCGGGCGTGTTACAGGATGGCAGCGGACGCTCGGCGCCTTCTATCTCCACCAGGCACATGCGGCAGGCGGAGGTCGGTTCCAGCTTCTCATCGTTGCACAGGTTCGGAATATCGAGAATCCCGTTATCCACGGCGACGCTGAGAATCGTCTCGCCTTCGTAGGCGGTGACGGCATGCCCGTCAATCGTTATCTCAAAGGTCGGCTGGCCGACGTCGTTGCGCTTGAATGGCTGCCCATTTCGGGTGGCGGCCATATCGTCACGAATGGTAACAGCCATAAATGTCCTCGCCTCTCGCAGCCGGTTTAGAGCACATGTTTGGTCGCGTAGCGGTGCGTGCGCACAGGCAGGCAGTCGCCGGTTGGGCAGCGGCCCTCCAGGTGCGCCGTGAAGTCATCGGCGAAGTATTTCATCGCCGTGATGGTTGGATGGACCGCGTTGACGCCGAAGCCGCAGAGCGACCCATCCGGCACGTATTGGCAGAACTCAGTCAGCAGTTCCAGATCGCCGGTAGTGCCAAGGCCACTCACAATACCTTGCAGCGTGCCCGCGATGCGCTTCACGCCGACGCGGCAGGGAACGCACTTGCCGCAGGTCTCGCGCGACAGATAGTCGCTGCGTTCCATCGCCCAGCGCACCATGCAGGTCGCGCGCGGCGTCACCTCGATGACGCTCGATCCCATGATCGTCCCAGCGTCCTCCAGCGTCTCGAAGTCGAGGATGGTGGAGAGCTGCGAGAGCGGCAGCGCGCCGCCCTCCATCCCGCCGACAACCACGGCTCGCGCGGTGGACTCGTTCGCTGTCGCGCCCGCCTGCCGTAGCGCATCTTGCACCGTCGCGCCGAGCGGTACCTCGATGAGCTTGCCGGTCTCGGCGCCGTCAGCGATGACCGTAAACAGCTTGGTCCCCGGCGAGGTCGCCGTGCCGACCTGCTTGAAGGCGTCACCACCACGCGCGACGATGCGCGGCAGATTGATCAGCGTTTCGACGTTCTGGACGACGGTCGGCCGGTTGAACAGGCCAAAATCGGTGGGATAGGGTGGGCGCTGCTGCGCCTTCGCCGGCCTGCCCTTGATAACCTGAATGAGCGTAGATTCCTCGCCGCCCATGAAGCCGATGTCCACCCCCACAAGCGTGATGCTGAAGGCGAAGGATGAGCCGAAGATCTTCCGCCCGAGCACGCCCTTATCCAGCGCCTCACGCAGCGCCGCGCGCACGGTCTCGGTGGCGTCCTTCTGCTCGCCGCGCACGTAGAGGTAGCCCTCCGACGCGCCGATCGCGTACCCGGCGAGGGCCATGCCCTCGATGACAAGGTGCGGATTGCGCGCGAGGAGCGTGCGGCTAATCAGCGAGCGGGGATCAGCGTCGTAGGCGTTGCAGATGAGGTACTTCGGGTCTTCGGGCGCGCGCTGAGCCAGCGCCAGCTTTTCGGCCGTCAGCACGCCCGCCCCGCCCCGGCCGCGCAGCCCAGCCGCGCGCACCTCGCCAACGACCTGCGCTGGCGAGAGTTGGGCCAGCGCCTGTTGGAGGGCGACATAGCCGCCCTGCTTACGGTAGGCGTCGAAGGCGAGGAGGGGCGGCGCGTCCGCCGCGTCCAGGAGCCGATAGGATGAATCAGGCACTCACGCCCCTCCTGTGGTTGATGTTGCCATACTTGCCGCGATTGGCCGGCGAAGGCCCGCGCTCCACCTGATCCGCGCGCAGGAGGCTCGGCGACTTGGCCGGGGCCGGCGCGAAGTACGGGCTGGAGGTGACGATGCCGAAGATGTCGCTCAGGTCCACGCCGCGCCGCTCGACCACGCGCAAGGCGACCGCCAGCGGCATCGAGCCGTACGCGCGCATCATCTCATTCAGCATCGCCGTCAGGTCCCACGCTTCGAGCGAGGCGCGGTCCAGAATCTCCTCGGCCAACGCGAGATCCACTGGATCTTCAAGGTCCAGGTTCACCGGCGTCTCCACCGGTGGCGAGAACGGCCGGCCGGGGTAATTGACCGCGTACTCTGAGACGCGCGGCGTGTAGTATCCGGCGACCGCGGTCTCCGAGAAGTACGGCCGGCGGCGGAAGCGCAGCGTCGGACGCGCCTCGATGGTGATGGCGCGCGGCGGGCATATTTTCTCGCAGAGCAGGCACGCCTCGCACTTCAGATTGAACGGCGTATCCTGGCCGGCCTCCTGAATGAGTTGGATCAGGCCGCGACTGCGGTCAGGCAGCTTGCGTTTCTCATACGGGTAGAGGCGGGTGACCTTGGGCCGCGTAAAGTGGCTCAGCGTCAGTCCCAATCCCTGTAGAATGCCGCGCATGCGCCGCTCCTATTCCTCGCCCTTGATCTTCAAACCCTGCTTCTCGATCTTCTCGCGCAGTTTGAGGATGCCCTCGATCAGCGCCTCTGGGCGCGGCGGGCAGCCTGGCACGTAGATATCCACCGGCACCAGCGTGTCCACGCCCTGCACCGTGTAATAGCTGTCGTAGAACTCGCCACCGGAGGTCGCGCACTGGCCCATCGAGAGCACCCATTTGGGATCGGGCATCTGCTCCCACAGGCGAATGAGGCGGGGCGCCATCTTCGTGCAGACGGTGCCGGCGACGATCATCAGGTCAGCCTGGCGTGGGCTGGAGCGGAACACTTCCGCGCCGAAACGCGCGATGTCGTAGTGCGGCTGCGCCGACGCCATCATTTCAATCGCGCAGCACGCCAGCCCGTAGCCCAGCGGCCATATGGAACGGCTGCGCGCGTAGTTCTGCGCCCAGGTCAGCATATCTGAGAAGCTCGTCAGGACGACGTTGGCCTCTTGCTGGCCCGCGATATATTCCGCCGGTGTCCGTGGCGGGAGCATGGGAACTGATTTCCCATGACGAGGAGCCTGGGTAGACATGGTGAAGTTCATCCCTTCACACGCGGCGCCGTGTGGACGGCAGCGTCAGCGGCATAGTAACACGCATTCCATCTTTTAGTATAGCATGGCGGTCGCCCACTGTTCCACGGATACGCCCAAACACCGCTTTGGTATAATACGAGATGGCGCGCGTCGCGCGGCTCATCCACCCGCCCGCACCGCGACGCCACGTGCGACCGGTCGCGCCAAATAGACGAGGATGCCCGCTTGACGTCCGAACCCTCCAATCCTACGCCGTCACGACAGCGCCGCATATCCACACAGCGTGGCCCGTCGGTTGTCGGCACTCGTGGGTCGCGGCTGGCCATGTGGCAGACGACATGGGTATTGGATCGGCTGCGGCAAATTGCGCCGGCGGCCGAGTGGCAGGTGCGCGAGATCACAACGCGCGGCGATCAGACGCAGGCGCTTGACATTCCCCTCACGCAGCTTGGCGACAAGTCCATGTTCGTCGCCGAGCTGGAGCGTGCGCTGCTCGCGGGCGCGCTGGATATCGCCGTGCAGCCGCTCAACGATGTCGCGCTTGTGGAGGCAGAGGCGCGACGCGCGGGTCGGCTGTCGCGTGTTGACGCGGCGGTGCATAGCCTAAAAGACCTACCAGGCCATCTCACGCCAGGGCTGACCATCGCCGCGATTCCCGCCCGCGAAGATCCACGCGACGCGCTCGTGTCTCGACATGGCCTGAGCTTGAATGACCTGCCGCTGGGCGCCGTCGTCGCGACGAGCAGCCTGCGCCGGCGCGCGCAACTGCTGCATCTGCGACCAGACCTGCGTATCGTCAGCATTCGCGGCAATGTGGACACCCGGCTGCGCAAGACACTCGCGAGCGACGGCCCCGACGCGACCATCCTGGCGGTAGCGGGACTCAAACGACTGGGTCTGGAGTCTCACATCACAGAGTACCTGCCAACCGACAGGCTCGTTCCCGCCGTGGGACAGGGCGCGCTCGCCGTCGAAGCGCGGACGAGCGACACGGACACGCTGCGCCTCCTGCGCGGGATTGACGATATGCCGACGCGGCGGGCCGTCACCGCTGAACGCGCGGTGCTCGCGACCCTTGGCGGCGGCTGTCAGGTTCCGCTTGGCGCCCACGCGATCCTCTCGCCGGATGGCGCGACGCTGCGCCTGCTCGCCGTCGTCGCCAGTCTGGATGGCGCGCGGGTCGTGCGCGTGGAGCGTGAGGGGCCAGCCAGCCGCCCGGCGACACTCGGACGCGAGGTGGCGCGGACGTTGCTGCGTGAGGGAGCGCGAGCGATTCTTGACGACATACAGCGGCCTGGATCGTAGCGCCGGGGCGACGGGCCGAAATGGGGAGGAACGATGAACGGGCAGAACGATGAGCCGCTCGCACAGCCGCTCGCGGGGCGGCACATCGCCATCACACGCGCGCCGGAGCAGGCGCAGACCCTAGCGCACGCGCTTGAGGCGTTGGGCGCGCGAGTAACCGTCCTCTCCACGATCACCATTCACCCGCTCGACGACCCCTCCGCGCTTGACGCCGCATTGAAGACGCTCAGCGAGTACGACTGGATCGTGCTGACGAGCGCGAATGGCGTGCGCGCCGTCGCCGACCGGCTGATCGCCCTGCACCGTCCATGGGAGACGCGCGGCCGCGCCCGCGTCGCCGTCATCGGACCCGCCACTGCCAAGGCGCTGGAAGCGTACGGGGTGAAGGCCGATCTTATGCCCGACGAATACGTCGCGGAGAGCATCGTCGAAAGCCTGGGCAACGTCGCCGGCCAGCGAATTCTGCTCGCGCGCGCCGACATCGCCCGTAAGACACTGGCGGAGGAGCTACGCCTGCGTGGCGCTGAGGTAGATGAGGTCGCGGCCTACCGCACCGAGTCGCTGCCGCTCGCTCCCGCCGCGCTCGATAACGTGTTGCGCCGCAAGCCCGCGGACGCCATCACGTTCACAAGTTCCTCTACCGCGGACGGCCTCATGCGCAGTCTGCGGCAGGCCGGCATGGAACCCGCTGAGACGCTCAAGAACATCACCATCTGCGCGATTGGCCCGATCACGGCGGCCACTCTGCGGGAGTACGGAATCGCACCGGATGTTGTCGCCGAGACCTATACGATTCCCGGCATGGTCGCCGCGCTCAGCGCGTACTTCATGGCGCGCGCGTCGGCATAAGCGAGGAGACGAGGCAATGGCGGGCACTCCATTCTTTGAGGCGCTGGCCGCGCTGGCCGCCTTTGTGGCGGCGCTCTTCATCCTGGACCAGCATCTGCACCGCCCACGACCCTACAAGCTGATGTGGACGATAGGCCTGCTCTGCTACGGGCTGGCCGCCGCCGCCGCGTGCCTGGGGAGCGCCGGCCACTGGACCCTCGCCGAATATAAGATCTGGTACTACTTCGGCGGCCTCCTCACCGCCATCTACCTCGGCCTCGGCTCATTCTACTTGCTGGGGCCGCGCCGCCTGGCGAATGCCCTGGCCACGCTCGTCGCGCTCATCTCGGCCTACGCCGCTCTGCGTGTATTCCTGCTGCCCGTCAGTCACGCCACTGTAGCGTCGCTCGCCGGCGACACCACAGCGCAGGTAACAGACGTCAAGCACTTCGCGGTGATGCCCTCGGACGTCACCGCGATGGCCATCGCGCTCAACATTCCCGGCGCGCTCTTCCTGTTCGGCGGCGCGGCGTGGAGCGCCTGGACATTCTGGCGTAGGCGCACGCCCTTCTATCGCCTGCTTTCGATGGGCCTCCTTGCCCTTGGCGCCGTCTTTCCCAGCGTGCTCACCGGCTTACAGCGACTCGGCTACAGCAGCGCCGCCGCGCTCGGTGAGTTCCTGGGCGCGCTCTGCCTGCTTGCCGGTCTGCTCATCAGCCTAGATGTCTTCACCGTCTTCCGTATTCCCTTCACGGACATCGTTCTGCGGGAACGGAAGGCTGCTCCCACCGGCGCCGGCTCGTCCGCTGTCGCCCGCGACGGCGCGCATGTCTGATTGAGGACAAACTATCGTTCGCGGCCATCAATGGCAGGCGCACGAGACGGAAAGTGGGCTGAAGCCCGCCGCGTGCGCCAAACAGCGCGGCAGACTCTGCGTTACTCTTCCCAGTCGCGCGCCCGGCCCACCGCCTTACGCCAGCCGCGATACAGTCGCTCCCGCTCGTCCTCAGCCATCGCCGGGGTGAACTCGCGTTCGAGCGCCCAATGCGCGGCCAGCTCGCTCTGATCGCGCCAGACGCCGACCGCGAGACCCGCTAGATACGCCGCGCCCAGCGCCGTCGTCTCATGGATACGCGGACGCTGCACGGGCACGCCAAGCTGATCCGCCTGGAACTGCATGAGCATGTCATTCACGGCCGCGCCGCCATCCACGCGCATCGCGTGCAACGCCACCTCGGAATCCGCGAGCATCGCTTCCATCACGTCGCGCGTCTGATACGCCATCGCGGCGATGGTCGCCCGCGCCACATGCGCCGCCGTCGAGCCGCGGGTCAGTCCCAGGATCGCCCCCCGCGCCGCGGCGTCCCAATACGGCGCGCCCAACCCCACGAACGCCGGCACGACATAGACGCCGCCCGCGTCCGGAACCGAGGCCGCCAGCGTCTCCACGTCCTCGCTCCGCGCGATGAGGCCCAGCCCGTCGCGCAGCCACTGGACCGCCGCTCCCGCCACAAAGACGCTGCCCTCAAGCGCATAGGTGACGCGCGGCCGCTCCGACGCACCCAGCGCCCACGCAATCGTCGTCAGCAGGCCATGTGTGGACTCTCGCGCTTGATCGCCGGTGTTGAGCAGCATGAAGCAGCCGGTGCCGTAGGTGTTCTTCGCCATGCCGGGCGCGAAGCACGCCTGACCAAAGGTCGCCGCCTGCTGATCGCCCGCGTCACCCGCAATCGGGATGGCGACGCCGAAGTGCGCCGGATCGGTCTGCGCGTACCTGTAG
>DATEGV010000144.1:0-4197 GCA_035279925.1 Ktedonobacterales bacterium
GGAGCAGGGAAGAGTTGGCCGAATTTTGGGACACCCACAGCTTTACCGACTACCTTGATGATCTGGAGCCAGCAAAGGCCCAGATTGCGGAGAATGTGTCCGCGCCGCTATCGGAAGTCACGCAGGTGCGCTTCGATAAGGCCGCGGACCAACGCCTGGCTAGGTACGCGAAGCAGCGTGGGATACGAAAATCTACTCTCTTGCGGATGATTGCCCTTGATTGGCTGCAAAACCAGGACCATCGCGCCTCATAACGTATGGCTCAGACTGAATAGATGTCGCACCTCTGGCCAGCGCTCGGCATTTGTTCGTGGAGCCGCGCTTGACAAGTCATAACATCCACTCGTATATTGTGTAGGCCAACCGAGTAGCAGTCTTGCGGCGCGCCTTTTGCGGCGTGCCGCCTGTGTCTGCGTAGGCCCGCCGCTCCCGTATACCGTACGGAGTGGCGGTTTGTTATTTAGGCATGCCTGGGCGCGAGGAATCTGTCGCCGCGTGTCCGGGGCAGCGCGAACGTGAGGCTGGCGGGGAAATGTCCAGCCGGACGGTGGCGCGTACCACGCGGGTGGAGCGCGCCCCGAGGTGAATAGCGAGGAGTCAGGCATATGGCGACAAACGCGGCACACGGGACACATAGCGCCCGCGCCGGCGAAAAGGAAAAGATCCCACTGACGCGGCAGGGCTACGAGGAGAAGAAAGCGCGTCTGCACTTCCTCGTCACCGAGCAGCGCCAGGAGGTTGCCGACTACATTCACGAGGCGAAGGAAGCCGGAGACATCAGCGAGAGCAGCGCCTACGAAGACGCCAAGAATCGCCAGGCGATGCTCGAAGGTGAGATACAGGAACTCCAGCACATTGTGGACAACGCCGTCATCATTGACGACAGCGCCGAGTCCGATGGACAGCGTATCATTCGCCTCGGCTCCGTGGTGGATGTCGAGACGCCGCGCGGCCCGAAAACGTTCACCCTGGTCAGCACCGTCGAGGCCAACTCCGCCAACAACAAGGTCTCCGACCAGTCGCCGGTTGGCCGCGCGCTGATGGGCCACGGCGAGGGCGACAAGGTTGATGTCGTCACCCCCGGCGGCGCCGTCACCTACACCATTGTCAAGCTCCACTAGGGACGGCGTCTCCTCCGATCAAGCCGGTCAGCCTTATCCGCTGGCCGGCTTTCTGCATGACTCTGTGTAACTCTGCGTGACTCTGCGTGACTCTGTGTTACCCGTCCCTCTCCCCATCGCCAGCTAGCTGATTCGTCCGGTCCCGCTTGACCCCAGGCCATTTCCGGTTTACAATGAATTGAACGGAAGTTCTATATGCCCGCTAGAAACACCTTATCTCTTGAAACGGTAGGACCCCATGATCGCGACAGGACTGCTCTGGTACGATGACGACACGCGCCGCCCGCTCGCCGTCAAGATCGCCGACGCCGCCCAGCGTTTCCGCGAGCGCATCGGCTACGAGCCAACCACCTGTCAGCTAAACCCCGCGCTGGCGGAGAAAGCCGCCAATGATCGCCCGAAGCGCGGCGCCCGCCGGAGCGCCGCCACCCCGCCGGCCCCCGAATTGGCTGTGCGCATCGAGCCGAGCGAATCCCTGCGCCCCAACTACTTCTTCGTCGGCGTCCAGGCAGGCGACAAGCTCAAGCGCGTGCGTGGCTGGCAGTCCCCCGACCTGATCGGCGACGAGCGACGCGGCCGCACCATGCGCGCACACGCCCCCACGCCACGCAAACCCGGTGGCGCCACAGCGCGCACATCCGCCGCCCCACCCTCCGTTGCGCCGAGCGCGCCCGCTCAAGTCGCTGTACCCGGTGTCCAGCCCGTCGCGCCGCGTAATGCGCCCGTTGCCAGGCCCGCCGTGACTCCGGACTCCGCGAAACTATCCAAGACGCTCTCCGTCACCACCCCAGCGCCCAAGACGGCGCGTGGAGTCGCCAAAGTCGCCAAGGCTGTCACCAGTACGCCAACGACCAAGCGCCCTGCGAGTCCTGTAGCCCCCGCCGCCCCGGTAGTGACGCCCGCGAGCCGCGCCAGAGCGCAGGCGAACACCCCAGCCGCCGCTGCCCCTGCCGCCACAGGCGTCGCGAAAGCGCCGGCGCCGGCTCCCGTCGCCGCGAAACCGACCAAGCCGTCGCGAGTTGCCGCGCAAGTTGCCAACGTTGCCGCGAAACCGGCCAAACCCGCCGCTATTGCCGTCGTAAGCGTGCCAAGCCCGAAAAAATCGGCTCCCGCGCGTTCTGCCGCCTCCGCGTCTAAGGGTGCCAAAACACAAAAACCGGCAACTCCGGCAACTGTCCCCCCGCCCTCGGCCAGTTCAGCCGGCCTGCCTGCCGCACCCGCCAAATCCGCCGCGCCGCGCTCGCGTCCCGGCGCCGCTCCCAGGTCTGCCGCGCCCAAGCTGACTGCCCCAGTCAGGAAGGAACCCGCCGCCCAGACGAGCCTCTGGGGCGACGCCATACCCCCAGCTCCCGCCACGCGCCGCCGCAAGACCGCCTGATTTCTCGCCTCACTCTCCGCATTCGCGGTACGATAGAGGCTGTCCGCGCATACGCCGCCACTCCTCTGGCTCGCCTCTCCTCGCCGGGAGAGGGATTGGGGGTGACGACATCTCTGTCTCCCCCCTCTTCCCTGTGGGGGTACGCCGGCGCTCGCTCCGCAGGCTCCCCCTCTCCTTATGGGAGAGGGGGTTGGGGGGTGAGGTCAGCACCGGGCGTTAGGTTCCACTAACGCCGGGGTGAGATTCTACTGGGCCGAAGGGGATACATTCTGTGATCGAGCGCTATACTCGCCCGGAGATGGGCGCCGTCTGGTCAGAAGACAACAAGCTGGACACCTGGCTGCGCGTCGAGATCCTCGTCTGCGAGGGGTGGGCGCGCGAGGGAGCCATCGCCGCCGAGGATATCGCTAAGATACGCGACGCCAGCTACGACCTCGCCCGCGCCCATGAGATCGAGCGCGAAACGCACCACGACGTCATCTCCTTCCTGCGCTCCGTGCAAGAGCGGCTTGGACCCGAGGGGCGGCTGCTTCACCTTGGCCTCACCTCCTCGGATGTGCTGGATACCGCCCTCGCCGTGCAGCTTGTCCAGGCCGGCGCGCTCCTGCGAACCGCGCTCGATACTCTGCTGGAGACCGTCTCCCAGGCGGCGGTGCGCTACCGTCATACGCTGATGGTGGGCCGTACCCACGGCATCCACGCCGAGCCGACGACCTTCGGCTTCAAGCTCGCGATGTGGGTGGATGAGCTGCGTCGCGCGCGCGCCCGGCTCGACGCCGCGATAGACGGCATCGCCGTCGGGGCCATCTCCGGCGCCGTCGGCACCCACGCCACGGTCCCGCCCACCATCGAGGAATATGTCTGCGAGCGGCTTGGCCTGCGCCCCGCGCCCGTCTCCACACAGATCATCCAACGCGACCGGCACGCGCATTTCGTCACCACGCTCGCCCTCATCGGCGCGTCGCTCGACAAGATGGCCCAGGAGATCCGCCACCTCCAGCGCACCGAGCTTGGCGAGGCGTTCGAGCCATTTGGAGCGAATCAGCAGGGATCGTCCGCAATGCCGCACAAGCGCAATCCCGAGAAATGCGAGCGTGTCTGCGGTCTCGCCCGCATGCTCCGCGGCTACGCCGTGCCCGCCCTGGAAAATGTCGCCCTCTGGCACGAGCGCGACATCAGCCACTCCTCCGCCGAGCGCATGCTCCTGCCCGACGCCACCGCCACGCTCCACTACATGCTCTGGCTCTTCAACGACATCATGGTCGGCCTGGAGGTAGATGAGCGGCGCATGCGGGCGAACCTTGACCTCACGCGCGGGCTGATCTACTCCTCGCGCATCCTGCTCGCTCTGGTGGATAAAGGGCTGGATCGTCAGGTCGCCTATAAGCTCGTCCAGCGCAACGCCCAGAAGGTCTGGCGCGACGAGGATGGCGGCGCGGGCCTGCTGGCCATGCTGCGCGACGATCCTGAGGTCATGGCGCGCATCACCGCCGGCGAGCTTGACGCCCTCGCCGATCCCAACGCTTACCTCGCTCACATTGACACCGCCTTCACTCGCCTCCGCCTGCTCTAGCGAGAGGCGCTCCCCCTTCCCCCGTGGGGGGCACGACGGCGCTCGCGGGTCGGGTTCCCCCTCTCCCCGTGGGAGAGGGGTCAGGGGGTGAGGTCAGGAGCTGGCGCCAGAGCGCAGCGGCGGGG
>DATEGV010000145.1:0-9900 GCA_035279925.1 Ktedonobacterales bacterium
TGCGCGATCTCCTGCGCGATGTACAGGCCCAGCCCGAGGCCACCCACCCAGTCCGGAGCCGAGCGCGCCACCTGGAAGAACCGCGTGAAGAGGTGCGGCAGGTCGCTCTCCGCGATGCCCGGACCGTGGTCGCGCACATCCAGAATAGCCTCCTGCCCCTCACGGCGCAGCAGCAGTTCGATCGTCTCGCTATCGGGCGCATACTTGACGGCGTTGCTGATGAGGTTGAGGATCGCCTGTTCCAGACGCCGCGCGTCCCCGGAGATCGGCAGCGGCCCGTCCTCGCCAAGCAGGGCAATCTGATGCGCGCCAGCCAGCATACGCGCCGTCTCAGCCACATGTCGCGTCAGTTCGTCGAGACGCAGCCGCTCGCGATTGAGGGTGTATTTGCCGGTCTGCAGGCGCGAAGCGTCCAGCAGATCATCCACCAGGCGGGTGAGCCGGTGCGTCTGTTCCAGCGCAATGTCCGTCGCGTGGCGCAACTGCTCGTTGCCGGTCTGCGCGCCGAGCGAACGGTGTACCATTTCCAGCGCCGTCCGCAGCGGTTGAATCGGCGTGCGCAACTCGTGGCTGGCCAGAGCCAGAAACTCATCCTGTAGCCGGTGCAAACTGCGCTCGGTGATGTCCCTGAAGATCAACACCCCGCCCGTGAGGCCGCTCCCCAGCGCGCCCAACTTCTGGCCGCTGACCTCGTACCAGCGCCGATCACCCTGGCTCGGCGTGGTGGTGAACTCCATGGTGAACGACTCGCCGCGCGCGGCCCGCTGCACGGGCGAGGTCTCCGCCGGCAGGTCGCGCCCATTCTCATCCTGGGGAACCAACCGCGCGCCGTCATTGCCAAAGGTCGCGCTGAAGGCGGCGTTGGTGAGGACAGTGGCGCCATCCTCATCCACCACCAGCACCGCGTCGGCCATGCTGATAAGGATTGCCGAGAGCTGGGCGCGTTCCTCCTCGCTCGTGCGCGCCAAATCCTGCAATTCGACGCTGCGCGCGTGCAGATCGTCGTAGGTCGTGTTGAGTTCCTCGATGGTGGATTGCAGCTCCTCGTTGAGCGTCTCCAACTCTTCATTGGTCGCCTGGAGCTCCTCGTTGAGTGTCTCCACCTCCTCAATCGCCGCCTGCGCCTCTTCGGTGCTCATGAGGAACTCTTCGTTCGTCGTGCGCAGCTCCTCGTTGGCGCTCGTCAATTCCTGATTGGCTTCCAGCAGTTGGCGATTGGTCTGTACGAGCTGGCGCACAAGCTGCTCGCGATGGGTGGACTCCTCCCTGGCCGCGGAGTCGGCGGCGTCCAATTTGTCGCTCGTGGATTCGAGCCGCTCCTGGACGGCGCTCAGCGCGCGGGCTGTGCTGGTCGCGTCCTGGACGATCACCATCACGACATCCGAGGGGCCGTCCTCGCGCTCGAAACGTTGCGGGTGGCAGCTAATCTGATAGTAACGCTGTTCGCCTGTCGCGAGGTCTTCAACGGCGAACTGTTCCATCTCGGTGGGTACGCCATCGCGCAGCGCCGCGTCAATGGCCGAACGCAGTGGCGCGCTGGGCGTCGTCTCGGCCAGATGAACCAGGTCCTCCCCGATGGCGGAGCCATGAATCGAAAGGAAGCGGCGCGCGGCGCTGTTGATGGTCTGGATGTCGTAATGGCGATCCACGATGATCACGCCGATCGGCAGACGCGAAACGACGTTCTCCGTGTTGGCGTGGACACGCTGGATCTCCTTCTGTCCTGGCGTCAGCTCAACTGCCGCGCCGGGGCGTCGCGTCGGCAGCCCCCCGCGTAGCGGCAACAGTGGTGGCGCTTTGACGTGCGCCGGCGGCAGCAGGATGCGCTCACCCTCACGCCGATAGATCTTTTCACCATCGTTGATCGGGCGAAAGAACTCGGACATCGCGCCCGGAGACTCCGACCGGCCGAGCGCCAGATAGCCACCGTCTCGCAGCGAGTAGGCGAACAGCCTGAGCGAACGTTGTTGCAGCTCCGGCGTGAAATAGATCAGCACGTTGCGGCAGAAGACCATGTCAATATGCGGGAACGGAGCGCGCTGTCCCAGGTCATGCTGCCCGAAGACGGCGAGAGAGCGCACGCGCTTCTTGACCTGATAGCTGCTTTCATCGGCGATGAAGTAGCGCGCGAGCAGGTCTTCCGGGACCCGCGCCAATGCTGCGGCGGGATAGACGCCGCGCCGAGCGAACGCGACGGCCCCCGGATCGGCGTCGGTGGCGAAGATGTGTACGTTGAAGTGTTCGAGCGAGGATCCGAGCGCTTCCGAGAGCATGATCGCCAGCGAATAAGCTTCTTCCCCCGTCGCGCAGCCGGCGGACCAGACGCGAATTTCGTTGCCGTGGCGGCGCGCGTAGGCGATGATCTCGGGAACGACCACGTTTTGCACGTAGGTGTAGAGATCGGCGTCACGGAAGAACTCAGTGACTTTGATGAGAAAGGCGTTGACGAGTTGCTGGTACTCGTCGGGATGGGAGCGCAGGTGCTGGATGTATCCCTGCAGGTCGTCCGTGTCGGTGGCGATGATGCGCCGCTGCAAGCGCCGTAGGATGGTTGGCGCTTTGTAGCTGTTAAAATCGAGGCCGAAGCGCTCGCGCACCTCCTCCAGAAACGATTCCAGCACATGTCGCTCGTCCGGCTGGCTCGGGACAGAGGCGCCCGCCAGCAGGTCACCCAGGATCGGCCCAATGCGTTCGAGGTTGGCGATGATGTCCACGGTCGTCGGCGCCAGCGAGAGCGGCATCCCGGGGTAGGCGGCGGTGTCCGGGTTCTGGATGATGACTGTGCCGCCGGCCTTCTTGACCGCGCGCGCGCCAGCCGCGCCATCCGAGCCGGTGCCGCTCAGAATCACGGCGATGAGGTGCTCGCCATACACTTCGGAGGCGCTGCTCAGCAGGAGGTCCACCGATGGCTTGGGGCGCGCGTCTCCATCGCGCTCAATCTCGACCGACTCATCGCTCACGAAGACGTTGCGATTCGCCGGGACGACGTAGATCACGCCTGGCGCGAGCGGCTCGTGCTCCGCGACGGTGCGCACGGACAGCGTGGTGCGCCGGGCCAGGATGTCGCCCAGGTGGCTGGCGCGCGTGGGGTCGAGATGCTGCGCCAGGATGATGGGCGCCGAGAAGTTCGCGGGGAGGGTGGAGACGAGGATCGAGAGCGCGTCCACCCCGCCGGCGGAGGAGCCGATGACGACCAGATTCGTGAAGGAGCGTGGTGCGCCGGCCATAGGAATGTCCTTCCCGTCGCAAGCGTGGTCAAACACATTTCACGTTTACGACAGACATGCGCGGAGCCTCACCTATTATAGTCCCAATTGCAGCGAGACTGTTGGCCCACAATCTGCGACGCAATTCGTGGACCGGCTGGTGGGAGCTTTGTGTGGAGCGTCGTGATACGGATGTTGAGTCCGCGGACGACCTTGCGGCACGCGCGCCACGCCAGGAAGGAATGGTCCGGCATGGAAGGACACGACATTATTGTGATGGGCGCCTCAGCCGGCGGCGTCGAGCCAACCGTGGCGATCCTGCGCGACCTCCCACGCTCACTGCCCGCCGCCGTGTTCGTCGTGATCCACATTCCTCCCCACGCGCCGAGCCGGTTGCCCGAGATCATCGCGCGGGCGAGCCACCTCCCGGCCCAGCACGCCGTTGACGGCGCGCCCATCCAACGCGGACACATTTATGTGGCGCCGCCCGACATGCACGTGCTGGTCGAGCGCGGCTACATGCGCGTCGTGCGCGGGCCGAAGGAGAATCGCAACCGCCCAGCGATAGATCCGTTGTTTCGCACCGCCGCCCGCGTTTATGGTCCGCGCGTGATCGGCGTCGTGCTCTCGGGCGCGCTGAACGACGGCACCGCGGGGCTCCTGGCGATCAAGGCGCGCGGCGGCGTCGCCGTCGTGCAGGAACCCCACGACGCGCTCGTCCCGATGATGCCGGAGAGCGCGCTCGAATACGTTAAGGTTGACCATTGCGCGCCTACCGCGCGGATTGCCCCGCTGCTCGATCAACTCTCCCGCCTCGGCGTGGATGATGAAGGAGCGTACCCCGTGCCTTCTGACATGGACTTCGAAGCGAGCATCGCGGAACCCTTCTCAGACGAGGCGCATGCCGTCAATCGTCCGGGCAAGCTCTCCGCGTACACCTGTCCTGAATGCCGCGGACCTCTCTGGGAGATCGAGGATGGCGAGCTGCTGCGCTACCGCTGCCGCGTGGGACACGCCTTCACCGGCGACAGCGTGCTGGATGGACAGTATGAGGCGATTGAGGTCGCCCTCTGGACGGCGCTGGAGACGCTTACGGAGAGCGTGCTCATGGCCGACCATATGGCGCGACAGGCGCGCGGCCGGGGTCATCACATCATCGGGAAGCGCTTCCAGGACAAGGCGCGCAACGCGGAGGAACGCGCCTCCATCATCCGCGACGTATTGAACAGGAGCGGCGCGATCATTCCAGAGGAGCGCCCTGACCTGAACGGCGGCGCGCGCGAGCCATCCGCCGATCTGGAATCCAGCGCGGGGGTGTGATACCAAGTCCTGGTGAACCCTCGCAGCCCTGAAGGGCCGGCGCACGAGACGGCATGCGGGCTGAAGCCCGCCGCGTACGCCAACATCCCAGCCGGATTTGGTATGAAACGGAGGAACCTAACCCCCAGCCCCCTTCCCCACGGGGGAATGGGGGGGCCAGAAGCGAGTGGCGCTCATATGGCGCGGATGGTGTGGCCGCGCGCGGTCAGCGCCTCCGTTGCTTGCCCAAACTGCTCGCCCCGCACGAACAGGTAATCCGTGTCGAAGGTGGAGACGACGTAGAGGCTCACCCCCGCCTGGGCCAGCGGCTCCGCCAGCGCCGCGAGCACACCGATCGCCGTGGTCAGGTCGAACGGCCCCTCGACCTTCAGGCAGCGCCAACCCGCCTGAGCCTGTACGCCCGCTGGTACCGCCGCGCGGACGCAGGTGATCGAAAGCTCCTCCGCCGTCCGGGTGATGGAGGCGAACGGCGCGGAGTCGGCCCAGGCGGGCAGCGGCGCGTCCGGTGGCAAGCGGCAAATGGCGAACTCGTCGGCCAGCAGTGTGAGCGTCAATCGCCAGAGAGCCACGATGCTCGTCCTTTCGTGAGGCGTGTCCCGCGTTGCCGCTCGCCCGGAGCGGGGGCTATGATCTCCGACGAACAGTGTACATGAACTGGCTTGCTCCGGGAATGACCCGACGGGGCAGCCTTATTCGTGAGGGCGCGGGCAGAGATGGACGGCGAGAGCGCGACGACCCCACAATTGACCGCGACGAACTCTCCGGCGCGGTCGCGGCGCTGGCGACGCCTGCTGAAGCGGCTCGGCATCGCGCTGCTGGCGCTGTTCGTCGTCCTCACGGCGAGCTCGCTGATCTACAACGCCGTGACGAACGCCCGCGCCGCGCCACCCGCCGGCCTCACCTATGTGCAGACCGGCGCGATTCAGACGCGCTACCGCGTATGGGGCTCCCCATCGCTGCCCGGCCCCGCCATTGTCCTCATCCACGGCGCGTTCGAGAGCGCGGACACCTGGGAGCCGCTGGCGACGCTGCTGGCGCGCGCTCACCACGTCGAAGCGTACGACGTAAAGGGCTACGGCTACACGCAACGTAAGGGTCCATACACCGTCGAGGCGCTGGCCCAGCAACTCAATGACTTCCTGACGGCGCGCGGACTGGTCCGGCCGATTCTGGTGGCGCATTCCAGCGGGGCCGGGGTGGTCGCGCGCTTCGTCCTCGATCATCCCACCGCCGCCAGTGGCATCGTCTTCGTGGATGGCGACGCGCTCTCCACCGGCGTGCGGACATCCTGGCTGCCGCGTGCGCTGCTCGATCCCTGGCGCACGACCGTGCTGCGACTACTCGTCCACAGCGACAGCGTCATCCGCACACTCTATAGCGCCGCCTGCGGGTCGGGCTGCCCGAAGCTGGGCGCGGCGGGACTCGACCAGTGGCGCCGTCCCTTCGAGGTCGCCGGAGCGGAGCAGGCGATCTGGGACATGCTGGCGGCGGGCATACCGGGCATCCCCGCCGATCAGGTGGCGCGCATCGCGGCGCTGCGCCTACCGGCGGCGGTGGTCTTCGGCGCGCAAGACAACGTGTTCTCGGCGGCCAGCCCCGCGCAGACGGCGGAGCGTATCGGCGCGCCGGCCCCCACGATCATTCCTGGCGCGGGCCATCTCTCGTTCATCAGCCACCCGGATGCGGTCGCCGCGGTCGTGGAGCAGCTCTACGGGCGGGTGACCGGACCGGCGGGGGCGGAGGTCACCCCATAATCTCTAGCGCCGCGCTCACTGGCTCGACGTGACGAGCACCGCGACGCCAAAAGCCAGAATGGCGAGGATGGAAAGGGCGCCGAAGAACTGGCCGAGTCGCGAGCGCGAATGGCCGGCGTCGGTCATCAGCTGCTCGAAGCGGTCGTCGTGAGCCAGGCGTCCGAAGTAGATGGCAAGCGCGGCGGGGACGAGGCCCTCCTCGCCGACCACGATACCCGCCGATAAGTACGCGCCGCCCGACCCTCCATGCGTCTTGAACAACGCGGTGAGCGTCGCGAGGACGACCAGCGTGAAGAGGCTCACCATGCCGCAGATAAGGCTCGCGTTGGCCGGTCCGTTGTGCGGCGGCGGTTGGATCTGCGCCCAGACGGCGGCCTCAGCGGGGGTGGGCCAGTCGGGCGAGCGCCACACGTCGAGCGCGACCTCCACAGGGGGAACGGGAATGACGCGCGGGGATGGCTGCGGGGATGGCTGCGGGGATGGCTGCGGGGATGGCGCAACCGGCGGAGTCCACATTTAGGGCTACTTTCATATCACGCGATTGCATCGCCCTCCACGGTGTACCTACCTTACATTATACCCGTCACGTCAAGCGGGCGGAGTTGGTCGCGGCGTGATGTGTCGTGAGCGCAAGGTGTGCGCCGGCGGCGCATGGTACAGGCTTTGCGTGATTTCGCGCCGAAAGATGACGCGAGTGGCGCGCCTATGGACATGTACTCGAAGACCTCGTGACGGAAGGAGAACGCGCGATGGTGGCACTTGGATGGAAGGCCGGACCGGAACAATACCCACCGCTGGAGCTGCTGGAATACGCGGTCGTCGCTGAGCAAGCGGGATTCGACGCGATTGACGCGAGCGACCACTTCAACCCCTGGAGCGAGGACGGCCAGGCGAGTTTCGTGTGGACCTGGCTCGGCGCGGTGGCCGCACGGACCAGCCACATACGCCTCGGCACGGGACTGACCTGCCCCATTCTGCGCTACCATCCATCGGTAATCGCCCAGGCGGCGGCGACGCTCGCCGTAATGGCGCCCGGCCGCGCGTTCCTCTCGCTGGGCACGGGCGAGGCGCTCAACGAATACGCCGCGACGGGCATGTGGCCAGAGTACAATGAACGCCGGGAGCGTCTGGGCGAGGCCATCGAGGTGATTCGCGCGCTCTGGTCCGGGGAGCCGGTGAGCTATAGCGGAGCCTACTACGAAACCAAGAAAGCGCGTCTCTTTACGCGGCCGGACGAGCCGCCGCCGCTGTACATTTCGGCGCTCGTGCCGGAGAGCGCGACATTCGCCGGCGAGCGGGGAGATGGCCTGCTCACGGTCGGCGGCGAGCACCCCGAACATTACAAGCGGATGATCGCGCGCTTCGAGGAGGCTGCGCGAGGCGCTGGCAAGGATCCGGCAAAGCTACATCGGGCCATCGAGGTCAATGTGGCCTACACCGACGACGAGGAGGGGGCGCTGCGCGACCAGGCGAAATATTGGGCCGGCGCGCTGGTCCCGGCGATGTATAGCCAGCGCGTCTATACGCCGGCGGATTCCGCGAAGAACGGCGCGGTCGCCGGCAAGGACACGCTGCGCCAGAAGGTGCTGATTTCCAGCCGGGCGGAGGACCATATCGCGTTCGCGCGCCAGTACATCGCGCTGGGGTTCGATGAGCTGTACTTCCACTGCCCAGGACCGGACCAGCGCGCATTCCTGGAAGGTTACGGGCGCGACGTGCTGCCCAAGCTGCGCGAATGAGCGGCGGGGAGGCGCGGGCTTCGGGTAGCTCGCTACGGACCCGCGCCGGCCCACTCCCCGAGAGTCACCCCCATCTTACCGAAATCCGGCCAATATACTATACTCACAGGGGTCCAAAGCTGACCTTATGGCTGGGCTTCAGCGAGAACGCCGGGAACGCCAAGACCGCGTGGCAGATAGAGGTGACAGAGCATGTCAGTGTGTTCGCAGTGCGGAGCGGCCATCGCGCCCACCGATCCGAGTTGTCGTATGTGCGGTTGGGCGGTCGCCGAGTACGCCGCGCCCAACGGCCACGGGCATGAGCATGCCGCTGGGGCTCCGCTGTTTGCCGCGCAGGCCAACGCCAGCGACGACGGCTGGCTCGGCGCGTGGGTCGTGCCGGGCGGACGCCTCGATCTCGCGCCGGACGCCAACGTGTTTCTGGAGGCCGCGCGCGAGGAGGACGCTCCCCTGCGCCGGCTCATCGTCCGCGCCAGCGAACCGGACGCGAGCGGTGTGACCGAGCGTGAATATGTGCTGAACGGCCGCGATGTGGCGATTGGGCGGTCGCCAGGGTGCGACATCTCGCTGCCGGACGATCAGCTTGCGTCGCGTCGCCATGCGCTGCTGCGCTTTCTCGATGGCCACTACTCCGTCATAGACCTCGGCAGTAGCAACGGCACGGCGGTCAATGGGCATGATATTCGTGAGGACACGCGCATCTTCGCCGGCGACCATATCAAAGTCGGCACGCATGATATCCTCGTGTCGTCGGAGCCGGCCAGTGTCAACGCCGCCGTGCCCGCGAGCGATCCGGCGGGCGTCCATCCCCTCGCCGCGCCCAACACCAGTCCTGAGATTCCGGCCATAGTCCCGCCGTCGTCAGTAACGACGCCCCCATTCCTCCCTAAGCTTGACAATCACGAGTGGGCTGATTTGGGTGAGTCTGCCGCCTCGATTGAGCCGGTCGCGGCCCCACAGGACTTCGCGGCCAGTTCCTCCTCCGCGCGGTCGAGGACCGACACGGGCGAGCTCGAGTCGCTGCACACGCGGCTCAACGAGATTAGCGCGGTGCTGGCGCAGCGGGCGGAGGACGACAGCCGGCGCGCAAAACAGTTACAGTCGCGGCTGCGTGAGGCGCGCTCCACGCTGGCCAGGGCGCTCGCGGCGCAGCCCGATCCCGCGTCGGTCGCGCCACCGGAGCGGCTCGGTGAGCTGATTGACGTGGCGGGCCAGGCGGCCGAGAATCCGTACCATCTGGATTATGTGACGCGGCTGGCGGGCCGCTCCCGGGAGATCGCGGACGCGCTGCGCGCGCTGGACGCCGCCGCTCCGTATCAGACCCTCCTGCTCACGCTGCGGGCGCTGCTTGAAGACCTGAATAAGCACGACTTGTAGCGACGGTGGGCCCGGACACTTGCCGGCCCTCGTCCCAAACGCGTATCCCAGCGTCCTTCCAACCGGCCAACCTCGCGCCCTGGCGTCCGTTCGGCGTGGATTCGGCGCTCCTGACGCGCCAGCGCCTCGCGCGTGGCAACAAGGGCGCAAAGTCCTGGCGCCCTTGCGTTTCTCGCTCCTCAGCAGGGACAATGGGCGAGAGCACGTGGCGCGCTGGCGAGTCAGGCAGGGCACAGGAGAGCGTTTGTGGGTAGCGGTGGTGTTGATAAACAGCGGGACATGACGGCGTCAGGACACGCTGGTGTGACGAATGGTCATCAGGAGGCGGCGGTTCTCCGGGCGCCGGCGGCGCTTGCGGTAGAGCCGCATCATCACCGCTGGCTTGCCGTTGTGCGAGAGCTGCTCCGTACGCATTGGGGCGACATCGCGCAGGCGCGAGTGCTGGTCTACGCCGGCGCCGCGTATGAGACGTGCCTGGCGCTGATGCCACTCTGCCGCGAAGTC
>DATEGV010000146.1:0-3741 GCA_035279925.1 Ktedonobacterales bacterium
GCTGTGCCCACGCCCGTTGGCGCGCCGATCCCATCTCCGCGGGGTCTCCCGACGCCGCATAGTGCGTCTGGCGCGTCTGACCGGCGACCGCGGCGCAGTCCGCGCGTGCTGGCGGCCTTCGCGTATGCGCTGCCCATCGTACCTGCGCTGCTGATGCTCGCCCGTGAGCGGCGCAATCGCTTCGTGCGGCTGCACGCGCTCCAGGCGCTCGTCTTCTATGTGTTGGTGGCCCTGGCGCAGAGCGCGCTCTATGCGCTGGCGGTGGTGACGGGCAACCTCTCGCACTCGCTGCCGTTGGCGGTGGCGCTGTTCTGTGCATTCGTCGCCCTTTATGCCGGGCTGGGGTTGCTCGCGCTGCGGACATGGCTGCGGCTCTTGCGCGACGCGCTGGCGGGCAGGCGCTCATGGTTCTCGCTCATCAGTTGGCTGGCGGCCCGTCTGGATCGCCTCTTCGCGCGCGGAGATCGCGCTTCCGCTCGCGGCCGGGCCGGCAAGAATTAACGCTCACTATGAAGATCACCGCACTAGAGCCACAGGCTCGCCACCCCACACGCTATAATCTCGCCCTGGACGGCCGCTTCGCCTGCGGACTGGACATGCGCATCGTCCTCGACCAACACCTCGCCGTCGGGGGTGAGCTGACGGAGGCCGATGTGACGCGGCTGCGCGCCCTCGACGACGAGCGCGGCCTCTTCGACGCCGCCGTGCGCTTTCTGGGGCCGCGTCCACGCAGCCGTTCCGAGGTGCGCACGCGCCTCATGCGACCACGTCCCAACCAGCCGCCGCCCGCCCCGGAGACCGTCAATCGCGTGCTGGATCGCCTGGCCGAGCTCGAACTGCTCGACGACCGCCAGTTCGCGGAGTTCTGGATCGAGAATCGCGAGCGATTCAGTCCGCGCTCGTCGCGTGCTTTGGGCGCGGAGCTACGCCAGCGTGGGGTGGCGCGCGAAACGGTGGAGGAGCTTGCGGAGCCGGAGCGCGATGACGAGCGGGCGCTCGCGGCGGCGCGACCACGGCTGCGTGGGCTGGCGGGCGCGGACTACGAGACGTTTCGGACGCGGCTGGGTGGATTCCTGCTGCGGCGCGGCTTCAGTTACGGCGTCGCGGCGGCGACGACTCGCGCGCTGTGGGAGGAGACACACGGCGATGCGCCGGATGAGACGGAGGGGAACGAATCGCCCGACGATCTCTTTCCAGAGTGATATAGTTGAGCCAGGGCAAGTGTTCGAGTCGCTGCGACGCGAGCGATACATCGTCCTGATGACCTTCCGTCAGTCGGGCTACGCGCGTTCCAGGGCCACGGGCCAGATGAAGGGCAAGTCGGGCGGTTCGGACCAGCCATACTGCCCATAGAACGCAGGGTCTTTGCGCAGCAGGTTGGCTCGATGCGCGGCATGGAGGGCGGGCTCGCCCAACCACGGGGGCAGTGTCGGCGGCTCCGTTACGGCCGCTACTGCCATCGTATTGCGGAAGCCGCGACGCACCCATTCCTGAATCATTGCGTTCATGTAGTCGCGAAGCGCTTCCTCGTAGCCGCGCCACATGAGTACGGCCGGATGGCGCTGCCAGCCACGCTGCGCGGGGTTCTGTAGCGTCCGCAGTATTTGGTAGGCCTCGACCCGCTGCTTGCCCAGCCTCCGGCTGTCGAGGCAGGCCGCCGTCTGGCGAAAATTGGGGTATGGCAAGAAGGTCTGCATCGCGATCGAAACCAATCCTCACGGGAAGGCGCCAAGTAGCACAGAGAAACCGCCCCATAGCATAGATTACTATACCGCGTGACCACCATCACAGCATCGCGGGCTGCAAGCGCCGTCCTTGCCATCATTGGCTCTCACGCCACGAAACCTTCTTGAGTATAGATAGTGTCAGTAGTTTGCCTGGAGGTACGACCATGACCGCATCCACACCCGCGACCACCACATTCGAGGCTATCAAGCGCAAGCGGCATATTGTGCTGACCACATTCCGTCGGACGGGAGAGGGCGTAGGCACGGCCGTCTGGTTCGCCGACATCGCCGGTAAGCTATACATCTACACGGGCGGCAATACGGGCAAGGCGAAGCGCATTCGCAACAGCCCGCGCGTGACCGTCGCGCCCAGCACGATGATGGGCAAGGTGACGGGGCCGGCGATCGAGGGGCGTGCGCGCATCCTTACGGCGGAGGAAGGCGCGGCGGCGAACAAGGCGATCTCCCGCAAGTATTGGATTCTGCGCCCGCTCAATGATGCGATGAACACGCTGCTCGGAGTGTTCCGGGGCAGACGCGAGCCGGCGAACATCGTGTTTCTGGAAATCGCGCCAGTCTCCGCCGGCTAATTCCCATCAAATGACCGCCCACTCCTCTGACCGCGCCGCTCGCTCTCGATATGCTTGGCCTGCTCGATCAGGATGCGCGCGGCCTCGCGGGCGTCGAAGGGGAAGGTGGCGTTGAGGTCGTGGTCGGACGCGACGTGCAGGAACGCCTTGGCGATCTGCCGTATGGTCGCCGGGTCCTGGATGCGATGCTCGCGCACGGCGTCGTAGGCGTCGGAGAGCACCTCCGCGGCGTTGGCCGGATCAATGCGCTGCTCGTCATCCGCGACGGTTGCGGTGGCGGCCAGGGAACCGAGGTCCTCATCCTCGTCGTCACCGAACGGCAGGCTTGACGCGCGTGGACGTGGGGCGAGCGGCGGCGTTTGCGCCCGGCGCGGAGGGTTGCGGATCATCGGCGCGTCGTCGAAATCGCTCTCGCTTTCGTCCTCGTCGTCGGTTGCGTCCGTGTCCCACTCATCCACCGGCAGCGTCTCGCCTTCCGGGGCCAGCCAGATATCACGCACGCTCACCCACAGGACGTGGACACCGCGCTCGCGGGCCTTGCGCCGCAGGTGATCCAGGAAGGTGCGGGACAACATGCGATCCGGCACGGCGCCTTCCTCGCGGATCATCGCCGTTCCCCAGTATGTCAGCGATTCTTCGAGCGCGGAGCAGACGAGATCATGCGTCTCACGCTCCCAGCGATCCGGCGCGGTCACGGCGCGATACGCCTCGCGTGGCAGTAGATTGAAGGAGACGGTGGCGGCGGCACGGGCCACGTAGTTCTCGCCGGCGTCAATGGGGATGCCGGCGCGCTGCGTGGGACAAGTGTAGCGGCGCTCCGTCGTGTCCAGCGTCGCCAGCGTGCGCTCACCGGGCACGAGAATCGCCCAGCCCGGCAGCAGCGTGCGGTGGTAGCCCCCGGCCAGGCGCGTCAGTGTGACGTGCCCGCCTTCCACACGCAGGCGGTGGCGCAGGCAATAGCGGACGGCGAGCGCGAGGATGATGAGGGCTGCCACGAAGGCGGCGGTCGCCCCGCCGATGACGGCGAAGGTGGCGATGAGGTAGGTCGCGAGGCCGCCGACCAGGACGAGCCACCAGCGCGAAGCGTCGCTGGCGAAATAGAGGCCGAGCCCGTAGAGCGTGCCGACGACGAGGTAGACCACAAAGAGGCGCGTCAACACGTGCGGGTCCACGAGGGTGAGATGCGCGAACGGATGGGTCGCCAGCGCGCCCGCCGCCAGTAGCAGCAGCACGCCAAGCAGCGGCGGGATGAGGCCGGGCGACCAGTGACGCAGCAGGCGAAACCAGAGCGCGCCGCCAGGGGGCTGCGTGGCTGGCCGGTTCGCGCGCGAGCGCAACGCCCGCCAGATCGGGCCGCCGCGCGGGGCGTCCTGGTCGTCGGGCAACGCATGCGGTAGTGCGCTCGGTCGGATGCCGGCTGCGTT
>DATEGV010000147.1:0-6387 GCA_035279925.1 Ktedonobacterales bacterium
GGCGTCAAGGAACTTCGCCAGCAGCGGGAAGCGCATCCCGTAGACCTCGGCGGCGCGCGATCCAATGAGGTCCGCCTCGTAGCGATCTACCAGTTGACCCAGTCGCATGCCCGCGAGCGGTCCCTCGCGCACGACACACTCCGTCGCCGTCTCCCACGACTCACCTATGGCCGCGCCGGCCGGCAGCGTCTTTCCCGCGATGGTCGCGAGCCGCTGCCCTCCCCAGATCGTTTCGTGCAGACTTCCTTGCAAGAGCAATGGTCCGAGTATGGGCGAGCGTGCGGGCATGTGTCGTCCTTCCCAGGTCTGCGTTTCAGATGTGAGCGCTGTGTCTCTATGTCCGGCGGTCACAAAAAATGCCGTGGCACGACCAAGTATAGCCTGCCACGGCAAATTCTCGTGTACACGGCCGCCAGCGCCCCTCTCACCCGCGAGGCAACGGAACCCAGGCGGCGCGTTCTGTCCAGCAGGCCGCTACACTTTGTTCAATAGGTTGATCGCGCGCAGCACCGCCTCGCGCACCGCCTCAGGCGAGTCCTGGCTCAGCGCCTCTGTCACGTGGCACTTCAGCACTTCGGCGGCGACGCGATCCATGCCAGCGCGGGCCGCGAAGATCTGTGTCACCACGTCCTCGCATGGCTTGCCATCGCCCAGCATGCCAATGATGCCGCGTATCTGTCCCTCGATGCGGCGCAGCCTCAATTGGATGTCACTCTGCGCGACTTCAGTACTCGTAGCCATTATCACCCTCCCTGGCGCGCCCGGCGAGGGAGTCACATCCGGCGCCGGCGTGGGCGCGACGGTGGTCACTAGACGGCCGTCGCGAGCGCCGAATCAACATGCTTGCGCAGCACGTCACGCGATACCAGCCCGACGATGCGATCAATCTCGCGCCCACCGCGGAAGAAGATCAGCGTCGGAATGCCCTGGATACCGAGGCGGCCGGCGGTAACCTGATTGTCGTCCGTGTTGAGTTTCGCGAAGGTCATCTTAGCGGTATATTCGCCGGCCAGTTCTTCGAACGCGGGGGCCATTTGAAGGCACGGTCGGCACCAGGGCGCCCAGAAATCCACGACTACCGGCTGGTCCGATTTGAGAACACTGTCGGAGAAGTTCTGATCGGTCACTTCTACGTAGCGGTCGGACATTGCATGCCTCCTCAGGGAATGGTGTGTACTACCCCGACTACCCTACCGGGGTATGGTATAACAATAGCACGCGGCATCGCATTCCGTCAAGCCGCTGGCGGCTCCGCGACGACGCCGCGGTGGTGACTTGCCCGCCCTGGGTGCTATCATCCACAGCAGGGGCAGGGCAGCCACGGCGTGGCAACGCGAGAGAGGTCTGCCACTACGCGCCATGCCGGCACAGCCGCATGCAGCAAGTTCTAAACCAACAACGAGGGACCCACAATGGCGCTACCTGACGGAACGATTTATCTCGATCACGCGGCCACCACGCCCACTGATCCGCGCGTCGTCGAGCAGATGTTGCCCTACTTCACCGAACGGTTCGGCAACGCCAGCAGCATCTACGCGCTGGGCCGCCGCAGCCACGCCGCCATTGATGAAGCGCGCCAGACGGTGGCCGCGCTGCTGAACTGCCGTCCGACGGAGATCGTTTTCACCGGTGGCGGCTCTGAGGCGGACAACCTGGCCATCAAGGGTGTCGCCTACGCCGCTCGCCGACGCGGCAATCACATCATCACCAGCGCCATCGAACATCACGCCGTCCTGCATACCTGCCAGTATCTGGAACAGCACGGCTACACCGTCACCTACCTGCCAGTTGACGACTACGGTCAGGTCGCGCCCGCCGCCGTGGAGGCAGCCATCACGGACCAGACCGCGCTCGTCACGCTCATGTACGCCAATAATGAGATCGGCACGATCCAGCCCATCGCGGAGATCGGCGCCATCTGCCGTTCCCACCGCGTCCCGTTTCATACCGACGCGGTCCAGGCCGGCGGCCTCCTCGATCTGGACGTAGGCGTGCTCGGCGTAGACCTGCTCTCCCTCTCCGCGCATAAGTTCTACGGCCCCAAGGGCGTCGGCATCCTCTATGCGCGCCAGGGTACGCGCTTACAGCCGCAGGCGCTCGGCGGCTCACAGGAGCGCAATCGGCGCGCGGGCACGGAGAATATTCCGGGCATCGTCGGCGCGGCGATGGCGTTGCGGCTCGCGCGTGAAGAACGCGCCGATGAGGTTGCGCGGCTGCTCGCGCTCCGCGACGAACTGATTGAGGGCATGCTGCGCCTTCCCGACGTGACGCTCACCGGCCATCCCACGCGCCGCCTGCCCAATAGCGCCAGCTTTGCTATCGCCGGCGTTGAAGGCGAGTCGCTGTTGATCAGCCTGGATTTGGCGGGTGTCGCCGCGTCGAGCGGGAGCGCCTGCGCCACTGGATCCGTGGAACCGTCGCATGTGCTGGCAGCTCTTGGGCTCGCCCCTACCATAGCGCGTGGACACTTGCGGTTGACGCTCGGCCACAGCACGACACAGGCGGACATCCACTTCGTCTTGCGAGAGATACCCGCGATGATCGAGCGGCTGCGCACGCTCTCGACGCGCCCGGCAACGTTGGCTTAGGGGAGAAGTACTATGAGTTTACAGGGCAAAGTGGCAATCGTGACCGGCGGGTCCCTCGGCATCGGCGCCGGCATCGTCCAGCGGCTCGCACGGGAGGGCGCGGCCGTCGCGCTGGACTACCACACGCATAGCGCGCAAGCCGACGCGATCGCGCAGGCGATCAAGACCGCCGGTGGGCGCGTGCTTGTCGTCCAGGCCGATGTCTCCAACGTTGCCAGCATTCAGAACCTCGTCCAGCAGACGGTGGCCGCGTTTGGTCGCCTGGATATCCTCGTCAACAACGCCGGTATCGAGGAACCCGCGCCGTTCCTGGGCGTAGACGAAGCCTCATGGGAGCGCCAGATCGCGGTGGATCTCAAGGGCCCGTACTTCGCCACGCAAGCGGCAGCGAAGCAGATGGCGGCGCAAGGTGGTGGCGGCGTCATCATCAATATCTCCTCAGTCCATGAGGATCTGCCGATGGTGGGCAACGCGGTCTACTGCGCCGCCAAGGGCGGCCTGCGCATGCTGACGCGTACACTGGCGACTGAGCTTGCCGTCCACGGCATCCGTATCGTCAACGTCGGCCCCGGCGCCGTCGCCACGCCTATCAACGCCGTGACCCTCAATGACCCCGTCAAGAAGCAGGCGCTGCTGGGGGAGATTCCACTGGGCCGAGTCGCCCAGCCGGAGGACGTTGCCAACGCCGTGGCCTGGCTCGCCTCAGATCAGGCCAGCTACATCACCGGCACGACAATCTTCATTGATGGCGGCCTGATGGTCTACGCCGGGAGCCTGTAGCCTTCAGTCGGCTTCCGAATCCAGCGGCGGTTTGCTCGGATTACCCTTCCGACGGTCAAGGTTCGGGGATACTTTGCGTAGTTCACGGCTATAGGAAATAACCTCCCGGCGCGCCGCGCTCCTTTTTGTGCTATACTTCCCCTACCAATACTGACACAGCGTCGAGTGGGACGAGTATCCGCTACACACCGACAGCGCGGGATGGCCGGCAGGCTGAGAGCCATCCTCGGTATGCGCGGCGGAGAAAACCACCCACTGGCTCGCGATTGAGGCCGGGCAGTTCCGGTGTAGATCGTCGCGGTGGCCCCGTTACCGGCCGGCAACGAGCGCGGCTGCGTTTACTCGTCCTTGTGTGGACGGCGACGCGACCGTGAAACGTGGGTGGAACCACGGAAGGCTGGCCCTTTCGTCCCAAGTGGACGAAAGGGCTTTTTGTTTGCTCGCCGCGTCGTTCGCAGGAGCCGTAGTTCTATGGTCATCGCCAGCTATTCCTCGACACACATGGGAGACGCACGCCGCCGGTTCACCGCCGGCGGTCACACCGCGCGCCCGCTCCCGATCGGACGGCGCGGAACACTTCCGTTGTCTGCGCGGCAGCTTGCCGCTCGAAGAGATAGGTGGCTCGCAATGGCGTACGATTTCGCTTTCGTTGAACGCGACGACTCTGAATACTCCGACCAGCGCGCCCAGTCGCGCGGGTCCTCGGCGGCGCCGCTCGCCCTGCTCGCCGACCTCCGCCTCGCGCAACACGTCCTGCGCGACGATCCTGACGCGGCCGGCCTCCTGCTCGACGGCGTCCTCTGGCGCATCGTCGCGCTCGTGTTCGCGCGCGCCGGCATCGCCGCTCCATCGTGTGACAGGGCGCTCGCGGACCTTGAACGCATCTCCCCGCCGGTTGCGTGGCGGCTGCGACTGGCGTTGCGCGCCCCACACGCGCATGCGCGTCTCGTCCATGCCTGGGCGCTGCTCGACGCCGCTAGCGGGCAGAGTGTCGGCGTCGTCGCTCCCAGCCAGTAGCTCCCTCTGAGGTCCGATGCCTGGTCATTGACCGGGCGATTGAAAGGAACACGAGCAATGTCCGTCGAAGCAGAACTCCAACAATCCGTCGCGTACACGCCGCTCCAGCGGATGCGCCACAGCGCGGCCCACGTCATGGCCGAGGCCGTCCAGGACCTCTTCCCGGGCGCCCGGTTCGCTATCGGGCCAGCCATCGAAGACGGCTTCTATTACGACATGGAGTTGCCACGTCCACTCACGCCCGAAGACCTCCCCGCCATCGAGGAGCGGATGCGCAAGAGCGTCGCGGCCAACGAGCCATTCAAGCGCAGCATGTGGCCGCGTGACAAAGCGCTCGCCTACTTCAAAGAGCGCGACCAACCATACAAGATCGAGATCATCGAAAACCTACCGGACGCCGAGGTCGGCATCTACCAGCAGGGGCCGTTTCTCGACCTGTGTCGCGGTCCGCACGTCGAGCGGACGGGCGAGCTTGGCCCCTTCAAACTGATGCGCGTGGCCGGAGCGTACTGGCGCGGCGATGAGAAGCGCCCGATGCTGCAACGGCTCTACGGCACGGCCTGGTTCTCACAAGAGGAGTTGGACGCCTACCTTGAGCGGCTCGAAGAGGCGCGTCGTCGCGACCATCGCAAGCTCGGCAAAGACCTTGAGCTGTTCATGATCAGCGACGAGATCGGCGCGGGCCTGCCGCTCTGGCTGCCCAAGGGAGCCACGGTGCGCCGTCTGCTCGAAGAGTACATTCTCAAGACGGAGCGCGAACAGGGCTACCAGCATGTTTACACGCCGCACCTTGCCAAGCTGGACCTCTACAAGACGTCCGGCCACTGGGAGCATTACCAGGATTCGATGTACCCGCCGATGGAGATGGAGAGCGGCGAGGAACTCGTTCTGCGCCCCATGAACTGTCCGCACCACATCGAAATCTACAAGCACAAGATGCGCTCGTATCGCGATCTTCCCATCCGTATCGCCGAGCTTGGCACGATGTACCGACTCGAACGATCGGGCGAGCTGGCGGGTCTCTCGCGTGTCCGCGCGATGACGCTCAACGACGCGCACATCTTCTGCACGCCGGAGCAGATGCTTAGCGAGTTCAAGCGGGTCGTGAAGCTCATCGAGCAGGTCTACGATGTCATGGGGTTCAAGCAGTACGGCTACCGGCTCTCTCTGCGGGACCCCAACGACAAGGTCAAGTTCGTGGACAACGAGGCGATGTGGCAACAGTCCGAGGCCGCGATGCGTCAGGCCCTCGATGAGCTTGGCGTCGAGTACTATGAAAGTGTCGGTGACGCGGCGTTCTACGGCCCGAAGTTGGATGTCCAGGTCGCCAACGTCCTGGGCAAGGATGAGACGATCTCGACGGTGCAGATTGACTTCACGTTGCCCGAACGCTTCGGTCTCGAATACATCGGCGAAGACGGGCAAGCGCACCGCCCCGTGATGGTCCATCGCGGCATCATCTCGACGCTGGAACGGTTCATGGCGTTCCTGATCGAGAATTATGCCGGCAACTTCCCCGTGTGGCTCGCGCCGGTCCAAGCTGTCGTCATTCCCATCGCGGACCGGCACAGCGCCTACGCCGAACAGGTCGCCGAGCGCCTGCGCATGGCGGGGTTGCGTGTGGATGTGGACGCGCGCTCCGACCGCATGAACGCCAAGGTGCGGGACGCGCAACTGCATAAACTCCCCTACATGCTCGTCGTCGGCGACAAAGAGGCCGAGGCCGGCACGGTCTCCCTGCGTCTGCGCACGAACGAGAACATCGGCGCGGTCCCGCTGGATGACTTCATCGCGACGGCGCGTCGCCTCGATGCGGACCGGAGCCTGGACCTGTGGCCCGCGCAGGCGGCCGTGTGATTCGCCGCGCCCTGTGGATGGGTCGTCGCAGGCTTATCCAGAGGGTCACGCTGTTCATCGGGGTGGCGCTCCTCGCGCTCGTCGTGTGGAACGTCACCCGGCCCACGCCCTCCGCTCCACCGACGTTCGCCGGGAGTTGGCTGGG
>DATEGV010000148.1:0-18156 GCA_035279925.1 Ktedonobacterales bacterium
CGGCGGCCGGGACGACGGCTACGGCGGCGAGCGCTGGTAGCAGCCGAGCGGACAACGCCATGACTGGCGCCGGACAGGCGGGGATCACACGGTCCTCGCCTGTTTTGTCGTGTCTCTGGCGGAGGACGCCGGCGAGGCGTCTCCTGCGCGTATCATGTCTATCTAACAGTACGTGTCACGGAAATCTGCCCAATTTGTCCCGCACCCTCGCCAGAGCGGCCCGTTCCGGTCTACAGTGTTAGGATGGTGGCCGTCTCGCCTCGTCCGCGACAATTGAGTAGAGAGAAAGGTTGGGCGCGTGACTATTGCCTTGGCGGAGCACTCGCGAATAGCTTCTTCTCGCATCACTGCTCTGAAAACCAATTGGCGCATCTTTGTACGGATCGTTCACCTCTTACGTCCCCACCGCGCCGGCGCCATCGCGACGACGCTCTGCCTGCTGCTCTCCACCGGCTTCGCCCTGGTCGTTCCCTGGCTGCTGGCCTGGGTGGTGGACACGGGCGTCCAGCGCGGGCATGTGGGCGACCTGTTCCTCGCCGCCGGAGCCGTCCTCGTGACGAGCGCCCTGCGCGGGGCCTTCGCATTTGGTCAGGGCTACCTCTCGCAGAAGGTCTCCCAGCTTGTCGCCTACGACCTGCGTAAAACCCTGTATGACCACATGCAGACGCTCAGCTTCTCCTTCCACGACGCCTCCGAGACCGGCCAGCTCATGTCGCGGCTCACCGCCGATATCGAGGCCGTGCGTAACTCGCTGCCACTGGGCTTCCTGCGCGTCATCATCGTCGTCGTCACCTTCGGCGCGGTCGCCGTGATTCTCGCCGCGCTCGATTGGCAGCTCGCGCTCGTTATCCTGCTCTGCGTGCCCGTCCTGATTGTCCTTGCGACCAACGTCGCCCGCCGGCTGCGCCCCCTTTGGGCGGGCGTGCAGAACGAGACCGGCGCGCTCAGTACCGTGATGCAAGAGAGCCTCAATGGCCGGCGCGTCGTGATGACCTTCGCCCGTGAAGAGTACGAGATCGCCAAGTTCGACAAAAAGAATCGCGAGCTACGTGACCTGAATCTGGCGGCGTTGCGCACGTCGGCCTGGAATCAGCCCCTGATGCTGCTCGCCCTCAATGTCGTCACCGTGCTGACGCTCTGGGTCGGCGGCGCCTCCGTGATCGGCCATCATCTGAGCCTGGGCGTGCTCGTCGCCGTCACCCAGTACGCTCTGCTGCTCGGCACACCCGTCCGCTCGTTCGGCTTCATGGTCACATGGCTCATGCGCGGCCTCTCCGGCGCGGCGCGCATCTTCGAGGTACTGGACACTCAGCCCGTCATTCAGGACGAGCCGAACGCGCTCGCGCTCGACGACATCGCCGGCCACGTCCGCTTCGAGCATGTCTCCTTCAGCTATGCGGAAGGCCCGGAGGTACTGCGCGATATCGTGATAGACGCCGCCCCCGGCAAAGTCATCGCGCTGCTGGGTGCGACGGGTAGTGGCAAGAGTACGCTGTTGAATCTGCTGCCCCGCTTCTACGACGTGACGCGCGGGCGTGTCACGGTGGACGGCCACGATGTGCGCGACCTACGGTATCTGTCGCTGCGCGGCCACATCGGCTTCGTGCTGCAAGATGTCTTTCTCTTCAACGCCACCCTGCGCGAGAACATCGCCTTCGGCATCCCCGACGCCACCGAGGAGCGCATCATCGCCGCCTCCAAGGTAGCCCGCCTGCACGACTTCGCGACGACGCTGCCCGACGGCTACGAGACCTGGGTCGGCGAACGCGGCGTCACGCTCTCCGGCGGCCAGAAGCAGCGTGTCGCCATCGCCCGCACGATCCTGCGCGATCCGCGCATCCTGATCCTCGACGATTCGACGTCCAGCGTGGACATGGAGACCGAGTTTCTCATTCAGGAGGCGCTCGAAGTCGTCATGCGTGGACGTACCACCTTCGTCGTCGCCTCGCGGCTGCGCACCGTTAAGCGGGCCGACGAGATCCTGGTGCTGGAGCGCGGGCGCGTCGTCGAGCGCGGCACGCACGAGTCGCTGCTGGCGAAGCACGGCGCGTACCGGCGGCTCTATGACGTGCAGCTGCGCGAGCAAGAGGAGTTCGAGGAGCAGGCGCTCGTCTCTCGCCTCACCGCGCTGCCGCCGCCAGAGGACTCGCCAGAGGACTCGCCAGAGGACTCGCCGGACGAGGACGCCGAGTCAGCCAGCCGCGACGAGTCGCTGGCGGATTCCCGCCGGCTCGGACCGCCCGACACCGATGAACTGGCCGGCCGATCACGCCGCCGCCGAATCGCACAGGAGGGCGCATAATGCTCACGAAGCGCAGACCATCAACCGACGGCGACACCTCTGCCACCGACGAGACTCACGCCTACGCCACCGCGCGGCTGCATCACACCTGGCGGGAGAACAGCCTCGCGCGGACGGATGAGGACATCAGCGGCAATATGAGCTGGGCGGTAGCGAAGCGGTTTTGGCCGTATCTGCGGCGGCATCGGGCGGTCACCGGTATCAGCCTGGCGTGCATGCTGCTCTACACCGGCCTCAACGTCGCCAATCCGTTGCTCATCGGCATCGCCATTGACAACTTCATCACGCGGCGCGATCTGCCCGGCCTCACGATGATCTCCATCGTGATCCTGCTGGTGAACGTCGCCATGTGGCAGGCGCAATACTGGCAGGTCTGGACGATGTCGTGGGCGGGCGAGCAGATGCTCTATGACCTCAGCAAAGACATGTTCGAGCACCTGCAACGGCTCTCGCTGAGCTTCTACGACCGGACGCAGATCGGCCGCGTGATGTCGCGCTTGCAGAGCGACATTGACGTGATGGAGTCTATGCTGAGCTCCGGGCTGCTCTCCATGCTCAGTTCCGTCATCGCCCTGATCGGCATCATCGGCGTAATGATCGCTATGAACGCTGGCCTGGCGCTGCTGACGTTCACGGTGCTTCCGCTCATGTTCGGGATCGCCGCCGTCTGGCAGCGGCACGCCCAGCGCTCCTTCCGCCGCACGCGCGCCGCCATCTCGCTCGTGAACGCCACGCTGCAAGAGAACCTCTCCGGCATCCGCGTGATTCAGAGCATGGCGCGCGAGAGCCGCAACAGCGCGGAGTTCGATGAGCTCAACGGCTACAATCGCGACACCAACGTGCAGGCGAGCCAACTGGCCGCGCTCGTGCTGCCGCTTGTCGAGGTGGTGGCGGCGCTGGCGATTGCGCTCGTGGTGATCTACGGCGGCATGCTCGTCGCGCATGGCGGCCTGCTCATCGGCGTGCTGGTGGCGTTCATCCTGTATATCAACCGTTTCTTCGATCCCATCCGTGACCTCAGCCAGCAATACACCCAGCTTCAGCGCGCGGGCGTCGGCGCTGAGCGCATCTTCAACATCCTTGACGTGCCGGTGACGATCCAGGATCGGCCCACCGCCGAAGCTTTGCCGGCCATCAACGGCGAGGTCGAGTTCCGCGACGTGGTCTTCGGCTACAGCCCTGAGCGTCCCGTGCTCCACGGTCTGAACCTGCGCATCCTGCCCGGGCAGACGGTCGCCATCGTCGGGCCGACAGGCGCGGGCAAAAGCACCATCGCCGGCCTCATCTGCCGCTTCTATGACATTCAGCAGGGGGCCATCCTGCTGGACGGCCACGACGTGCGCGAGGTGACGCAGGCGTCGCTGCGCGCGCAGATCGGTGTGGTGCTGCAAGAGCCGTTTCTCTTCACCGGCACGATCCGCGAGAACATCCGCTATGGCCGGCTGGAGGCCAGCGACGAGGAGGTAGAGGAGGCGGCGCGCACCATCGGCGTGCATGACGTGATCCTGCGGCTGCCTGAGGGGTATGACACGCTTATCCGCGAGCGCGGACGCAACCTCAGCGTCGGTCAACGCCAGCTAATCGCTTTCGCCCGCGCGCTGCTGGCCAACCCGCGCATCCTGATCCTGGACGAAGCGACGGCGAACATTGATACCTTCACGGAGTTGCTGGTGCAGCAGGGCCTACAACGGCTACTCACCGGGCGCACGGCGCTGGTGATCGCCCATCGTCTCTCTACGATCAAGGGAGCCGACCGCATCGTCGTCCTCGAACACGGCCGCATCATCGAGCAGGGGACGCACGCCGAACTGCTGCAACGCGACGGCGCGTACGCCAACCTCTACGCGATGGGCTTCCGGCATACGGTGGATCAGCCGGCGTGAGGCGCGCGGTCGCGGTATGAAGCGTGGGGCGCCACGCCGGAACATTCTTGGCGCCTGCCACGTCACCTTATCGGGCAGTCCTCATCCCACAACTCGATAGTGAGAGGTAACCGGTATGTCATGCGCGGTCAACTCATTCAGGCATACTCGTCGCGTTGGGGCGCTCGTCGGAGTGACACTGCTCATGGGTACACTCGTCGCGTGTGGGGCAAACTCCGGCGGCGCGCGGCTGGGGCCATCGCACGGCTCGACGGACGGCAGCTATGCCTCGGCTTCGGCTACGGCGAGCGCCGCGACGGCGACATCGAGCGGCGACGGGAGCACGGGCGGCACGGGCGCGATGCCGTCGGACACGAATAGCGTCACAGTCAATGGCTGCCCGGCGCACCAGCCGGCCGCCGCGACCGCGAGGCCGGCGGATGTCGTCGCCAGCCAGTCATCCGGACTGGACCAGCAGGTCACGCTCAAGCAGGGCCAGACGCTGGAGATCCGGTTGAACCCCACGCTACGCTGGACCCTAACGATGGGCGCCGCCAGTCGGCTCCTCACGCCGGCGCAGCCGAACGGCTGGTATGGCGCGGCCGTGAACGCCTGTGTCTGGCGTTTCACCGCCTCCGCCAGCGGTTCAGCCGATCTCGCGTTCTCCGGCTTGGCGATCTGCCAGGGTGGCTCCATTTGTCCGCATGGCGCGCTCGCACAGGACTACGCGGTCACGGTGTCATAACGAACCCGCGCCCTCGCGGCTGGATCTGACATTACGCCATGATCGAGGCGGCTCTGCGCCACTCATAGCGCGCGAGCGCGAACAGCGTGACCGTCGCCACCAGCAGGACCGCGACGATGGCCCATTCGAGCGAGCCACTTCCTTTGTCCGGGTCCAAGCCAAACGCCGCTTCAATCCAGTCGCGGCGCACGAGTGTGACGAGAAACATGACCGCCGTGACCACGCCAAGGGCTGACTCCGGCCAGAAGCGGGCGCGCAATCCACTCTTCATTGACGGTATCCTCCAGTGCAACGTACATCATGCCGGGCGGCGCTCGGCGTCTCCCCAATACAGTAGTATGACGCCGATCAAACGTCAAGATGCGACCTGGCTACTCGATGGATTCAAGATAACGAGCGACGCCGCCACCCCCTATTGAGGATGACGGCGTCTGAACAGGCGCTCTCGTTATTGAGGCTACGCGCGCCGAATCGCGCTAGCGTGACGCGCCGTGGGAAAACCGGATCAGCGCGGGAACCATCGCGCCGAAGTTGGGGGTGCCCCAGCCGGTCGTCGCGTCCCAGCCCTTGAGGGCGTTGAAGCCCGACACGGAGACCGGGTTGTTGCTGGCGTCGAACTCGACGACGGAGTTGTTGCCAACGGTCGTGTCGTGGAACGCCTTCTTGTACTGCCCTGGCGTCTGGCCAATCTTGTAAATCGCCTCATTGATGAAGCCGAGGCGATGCCCAGCGGACTGGTCGGCTAGCGCAACGAGACCGGCCCATTGTGGCGAGCCGGCGCTGGTGCCGCCGAAGACGAAGAACGCGGGAGTAGTGACGCCCGCGCAGACACCGCACGAGGCGATCACGCCGTGGTTGATCGAGCCGCTATACGCGACGTCCGGCACGCTGCGCTTGCCGTCTTGCGTGTTCGCCACGCCCACCTGCCACGACGGGCGGGTATAGAGGTCACTGAAGCCGCCGCCCGTGGAGAAGTTGCCGTGGGTGAACTGGCCGGCCGGCTCGTTGAGCGCGGTCTCGTGGTCGTACGTGCCAGGAGTCGGGCTATTTGGCGGGCACGGATGCGCCGTGCTGCAGTCAAAGGCCGCGAACAGCTCGGTCGCGCCGACCGCCGTCACCAGCGGATCAGATGCGGGAGAGCTGGCCACCTGCGTCCACGATGTGCCATCGCAGGTCCGCTGGGCCGCGCCCTGGTCGCCAGACGATGCGAAGATCGTCATGCCCTTGTTGGTGGCTTCCTGGAAGACCGCGTGCTCCTGCTTCAGGAGGGTCGGGTCAACGCAGTTCTCGTTCTCGCCGAAGCTCTGCGAGATCACGTCGCCGATGTTGTGGTCCACGGCCCACTTGGTGACATTCAGGAGATCCTGATCCTGGTTGGACGGCGCCAGCACCAGGTCAATCGTCGCCGCCGGAGCGATGGCGTGGGACCACTGCACATCCAGCGCGATCTCGCCGGCCCAGCCCACTTGGTTCGGATCGCTGTAATTGAAGGGCGTCAGGCCGTTTGGGGCGATGATGTTGAGGGTCGGAGCGGGGAGCCCAAACGCCGCGTCGAATGCCGACAGGTCCGACTGCATGGTCGGGTTTTGGAAGGCGTCAATGATGACGATAGTTCGGCCCGCGCCCGTCACGCCATCGTTATGCAGCCCATTGATGTTGTAGGCCTGATAGATCTGCTGCGGGCTGTAGCAGATAATTTGGCCAGGACCGCGATTGGTCTGGCAGCTAAAGACGGCGTTCGACGGCGTCCCGGCGGGCTGCATGTCCGGATGGACCGAGACCGGGTGCGAAACGATCGTCGGCTGAGCAGCCTTCGCGGGGCGCGCGACGACCCCTCCAAACACACTGAGGACGGCGCCCGCAATGACGAGCACGCCCACCACCGCGGCGAAGACGCCACGGTTCTTCAAGCGACGCATAACGCAGTTCCCTCACACTCTCCAACAAACACACACACCTTGTCGTACGAACTCGTTGTTGCGCTGGGGCTTACTGGTCCCGGAATCGGCTCTGCTCTGTGCGTCGCCGCTCGTGAGACCCGTTTAATTAATGCGTTTGCCCTGCTTCTCCCTCCCATCACTTTGGATCAACATGACCCGGTGTCTACTGTGCTCAACGAGCGAAACACCGCTTCGTATACATGACGCGGCCACGCGCTCGTGGGCACACGAATGCCGTGTGCGGCAAGCATACCGGCGCTGAGCGAGTGGTTGAGGTGCGCTGACGTTGAGATTGCGTGGCGATGTCCGCGTCCACCCCGGCGACTGTAATGCCCCCACGTACTACTCCCTGGACGATCTTGGCGAGAACTCCCGGCCGGGCTCACCGCGTCGCCCACTCGCGTTCGCCTCTCGCGGCGACACGCGACATGAGCACGTAGGCAAGCAAACAAGCAAGCAGGTATACCGGGAGGGGTCACACATGACCAAACGTATGTCACGAGCGGCGATGAGCCAGAGCGGCACGAGCGCGGCAGCGGACGCCACGGAGGCGCGCGTCGCCTGGGATCGCGTCATCCGGCGCCGCTCATTCCTGAAGGCGGGGGTCGGCGCGGGGGTTGCCAGCGCCGTCCTGCCGGCCAGCGGCCTCTTGATGAGCACGGCCCACGCGGCCAGCGACAAACTGCCACGCGGCGATGTCGCCATCCTGCGCTTTCTGGCGGCGGCGGAGCTGATCGAGAGCGATCTGTGGTCGCAGTACGCTGAGCTTGGCGGAGCCAACGGCGGCAACCCGGCCTATATCGCCGCGCTGCAGAACCTGGACGGCGACATGCCGCAGTACATCTCCGACAACACTGACGACGAGCTGAGCCACGCGGCGTTCCTGAACGCCTACCTCAAGTCCAAAGGCGAGGCGCAGGTCAATCTCGACGAGTTCCGCAAGTTGCCGAGCAGCAAGGCGACCGGCGCGCGGCAGATCGGGCGGCTCACCAATCTGCTGCGGCTCGACGTGGATACAAGCTGGTACACGCGCTATCGCGGTTCCGGCAATCCCGATTTCGGCACGGTCTTTCCGCAGGCGCTGACGATCAAGAACCAGCCCGCTATCCCGCTGAACGACACCGATACCCCGCCGAACACCCCAGTGCCGCAGCCGCCGCTGCCCTCGGGCAACGCGAAGGTGCAGCGCATCCAGGCCATCGCGAATACGGCGGGCTTCCACTTCGCGTTCATCGAACAGGGCGGATCGAGTCTGTATTCCACCCTGGCGTTGAAAGTTACCAACCTGGAAGTGCTGCGCATCGTCATCAGTATCGGCGGCGTCGAGGTGGATCACTTCTCACTCTGGCACGACAAAGTGGGCAACGCCGTCGCGCAGCCGTTGGCGGGTGTGACCGATCCTGAGACGGGTCTGCACTTCCCCGATTTCAACGACTCGACAAAGTTCCCCAGCGAGGAGTTCCAGACGAACCTGATTCTGCCGGAGCCGGCGGAGTTCCTTCGTGACGGTTTCCCCGCCGTGTCCATCATCCGCCCGACCTCGACGGAGAAGGCTGGCGCGGTGGCCGCGATCCAGGGGTTCACCGACGATCTGCTCTTCGCCGGCCAGTCCCAGGAGTTCTTCGAGACGGCGATGGAGCTTGCGCGCGCCGCCGACGCCGCGCAACGCGGCAGCATTCGCGGGTAACCTACCCTCCCGGCCCACCCCGCGGGGCGAGGGGATACCGTAGCGCGAGCGCGCCTTGACGCTCGCTCCGTGGGATGGTAGAGTACACTCGTAACCGGCTTCGATGGGACCATGCGGGACGGACGATCACGCGAGAGAGAGAGCGGCGCCACGGCTGGAAGCGCCGCCGATGATTCCGAACCTACGACACCCCTGAGCCATCCGGCGAACCACGCGCTGCGACGCTAGATGATGGATTCCTCCATCCACGGCGCCGCCCACGCGACCAGTAACCGGCATCGGGACGCGCCCGTTATCACGCGACACGAGGCCGCTGTGGCTCTACCCCACGGCGGCGAATGGTGGTGGTACCACGGTGGCCGGTTGGCCCTCGTCCTCCAATGTGGGGACGGGGGCTTTTTGTTTGCGCCGCTGGACACGCCACGACATCGCCAAGAGAAAGAGGATGACCCAATGGCCGACGATCACGATGACAATCGTCGGGAACGCGCCTGAGACGAATCGGGGTCTGCCCGGGCGCGCTTCCCCACCGTCCCAACACACCACGCCAGGCGGACCCACGACAACCGAAGGACTCAGGAGCAATTGGGTATGACAACCATACGTCCGTGCGCCCACGCGCGCACGACTGAACTCGAACGCCACGCCGGAGAGCGTGTCCAGGTACGCGGGTGGCTGCATGCCGTCCGGCGGCTGGGAGGCGTCAGCTTCCTCATCATCCGCGACGGCGCGGGCCTCGCGCAGGCGGTGGCGACGACTCCGGACGAGCTGGCCCCACTCACGGAGAGCGGCGCGGGCGCGGAGAGCGTCATCGCCGTCGAGGGGCGGGTGGAGCGCGCGGAGCAGGCGCCCGGCGGCTACGAACTGCGCGAGCCGGCGATCACGGTCATTTCGCCCGTCACGGAGGCGCCGCCCGTCACCCTCAACAAGCGCGAACTCAAGGCGAGCGTCACGACCACGCTGGACCACGCCGTCGTCGCCAACCGCCATCCCACCCGCCGCGCGATCCTCCGGCTGGGCGCGGGCGTCATGGCCGGGTTCCGCGCCTCGCTGGACGCGCGCGGCTTCACCGAGATTCAGACGCCGAAGCTCGTGGCTTCCGCGACGGAGAGCGGCGCCAACGTCTTCGCCGTCGGCTACTTCGAGCGGCAAGCGTACCTGGCGCAGAGCCCGCAGTTCTATAAACAGATCATGGTGGGCGTCTTCGAGCGCGTCTATGAGGTCGGGCCGGTCTTCCGCGCGGAGCCGCACGACACCACGCGCCACATCAACCAGTATGTGAGCCTGGACGCCGAGATGGGCTTCATCGAGAGCCACTTCACGGTGATGGCGACGCTGCGCGACACGCTCGCCGGCATCTTCTCGACGCTGCGTGAACGCTATCCGGAGGAGCTGGCGCTGGCGAACGCGGCGCTGCCGGAGGTTCCGGTGGAGATCCCGCGGATCCACTTCCCCGAGGCGCAGGAGCTGATCTTCCACCGGCACGGCGTGGACACGCGCGGTGAGCCGGACCTCTCACCGCAAGACGAGCGCTGGCTGGGCGAGTGGGCGCGGGCCGAGCATGGCAGCGACTTTCTCTTCGTCACCGGCTATCCGATGCGCAAGCGTCCGTTCTATACGCATCCTGACCCCGCGCGGCCGGAGTGGTCGAACTCGTTCGACCTGCTCTTTCGCGGGATGGAGGTGGTGACGGGCGGCCAGCGTCTGCATCGCTATCAGGACTACCTGGCGGCATTGGAGCGCGCGGGCCTGCCGCTGGCGCCGTTCGCGAGCTATCTGGAGGCGTTTCGCTATGGGATGCCGCCGCACGGTGGGTTCGCCATCGGCCTGGAGCGGGTGCTGATGCAGTTGACGGGCGCGCCGAACGTCAAGCTGGTGACGACGTTCCCGCGTGACATCAACCGGCTGGAACCGTAGAGGACCTCACCCCCCCACTCTCCTTGTAGTTGAGGGGAGTCGAGGATGTCCTCACCCCCTGTCCCCCTCTCCTGTGCGGAGGCGAGGGGGAAACCGTGGCCCGACCGTCGCGACGCTGGCTCCCCCTTCCCCTCGCGAGGGGGCACGACGGCGCGAGCGGCGCAGCCGGCGCCAGAGCGCAGCGGGGGTTGGGGGGATGAGGATACCCCAGGGCTGGGAGATGAGGACACCGCTGCTCAGTTCAGCTCCTCGATCTGGCCCGTCACCAGATACACGATATCCTCGCAGATGTTCGTCATGCGGTCGCCGATGCGCTCGAAATCGTGCGCCAGGAAGAGCAGACCCGACCCCACGCGCGCCGCCTCGCCGCCTCCCTCCATATACGTCACTACCTCGCCGCGAATCGCCTTGTACGCCTTATCCACCGCGTCATCATTGCGGCAGACGTCGCGCGCCGCCTGCTCGTTCGCCGTGGCGAACGCCTCGATCCCCGCGCGGACCTGCGCCATCACCGCCTTCGCGAGTTCCGCGAGATCGCCGAGAATGCGCGGAGGCACTTCGTCGCGCATGTCCAGTGTGCGTTTGGCGATGCCCACAGCGTGATCGCCCATGCGCTCGAGCTCACTCGCCACCAGTTGCGCCACGCTCAGCTCGCGCAGATCGCGGTCTACGGGCGCCTTGCGCGCGGTCACGTCCGTGCAGCGGATACGGATCGTACGCAGCAGTTCATCTATCTGCGCGTCTTCCGCGCGCACCCGGCGGGCGAGGGCGTGATCGCGCTTCAAGAACGCCTGGGACGCCTGGGCCAGCGCCCGCTCGACGAGCGCCGCCATGCCGACGGTGATCTCCTGGATCTCCAGCATCTCCCGTTGAAATGCGTCACGGGCCATCTGTGAAGCCCTCCCTCGCTCGCCAATCAGCGCGAACATCCGCGACCGACGGTTGCTCGCGGCGTCCCACACTGCTTCCTCAAGAGTAACACGGTTCTATCTAGCAGTGGAAGCCTCACCGCCAGGATTCGCCGGGCAGCCTTGAACCGTATCTCCACTCGTAGTCCGCGCGTCCGCCGAACTCGCATAGCGTCCGAATCCACGCCTGTGCTATCCTACAACCTGGTAGACTTTTTGGCCCGCGCGTCTTCTGTTAGCGAGAGACGCAAGAGGAGGAGCGCCGTGTCAATCTTGCAGCCGCGTGAGGACCGCTTCTATCGCCTCTTTGAGGAGGCCGCCGCGAACGTGCGCCGAGGCGCAGACCTGCTGCTGCTCATGTTGCAGAACTACAGCGACGTGCCAGCAAAGGCCAAAGCGATCAAAGCCGTCGAGCATGCCGGCGACCAGTTCATTCACGATACCTACGACCAGCTCAACAAGATCTTCGTCACTCCGCTGGATCGCGAGGATATCGGCGCCACCGCATCCGCGCTGGATGACATCATTGACCTGATTGAAGCCGCCGCCGACGACTTCGTGCTCTACGACATTCAAGAGCCGCTGCCGCCCGCCATCGAATTGGCGCAGTTGCTGGTGCTCGCGGCCACCGCCGTGCAGGAGGCCGTGGGCTGCCTCTCGCAGATGTCGCGCAAGCGCGTGAGCCTGCGTGAGAGCCTCGAAGCCATCAATCATCTGGAGCACGATGGCGACGAAGTGTACCGGAGCGCGATACAAGATATCTTCACGCGACCCGACCCCATTCTCATCATCAAGTGGAAGCAGATCTACGACCACCTCGAACGCGCGATGGACAAGTGCGAAGATTTCGCCGACGTGCTGCATGGGGTACTGCTAAAGTATGCGTGAGAGTATAGCAGGCGCCATCGCGCCCGTGCTCGCCTCGGCCCCGTCGGGCCTTGGCGGCAGTCTCCCGTTTCTGATCCTGACCATTATCGTCGCCGTCAGCTTCGACTTCACCAATGGCTTTCACGATACCGCCAACGCCGTCGCCACCAGCATCTCGACGCGCGTCCTCTCGCCCCGTGTCGCCATCATCATGGCGGCGTTCCTGAATTTTCTGGGCGCCTTCATCAGCACCAACGTGGCAAAGACCATCGGCACCGATGTCGCGGTGCGCACCGCGCTGACGCCGGTGACGGTGATGGCGGCGCTGCTCGCGGCCATCGCGTGGAATCTGGTGACATGGTACTTCGGTCTGCCTAGCAGTTCCTCGCACGCGCTGATCGGCGGCCTGATCGGCGGCGCCATCATCGTCTCGCCGCTCCACTTCGCCGCCCTGCGTGGGCATGGAATCCTCATTATCGTGCTGTCCCTGGTACTCTCACCAATCATCGGCTTGATCGTCGCCTTTGTGATCGGCACCGCCGTCGTCTGGATTTTCCGCCGGCAAACGCCGCACACGGTGACCTCCTGGTCCCGCTGGCTCCAGCGTATCTCGGCGGGATTCGTCGCGTTCAGCCACGGCTCAAACGACGCGCAGAAGACGATGGGGGTAATCACCGCCGCCGTGCTGGCTTATCAGGGCGCAAAGGTCAGCGCGAAGTTTCAGGTGCCGATCTGGGTCATCATTCTGAGCGCGACGGCGATGGGCCTTGGGACGAGCTTCGGCGGCTGGCGCATCATCCGCACGATGGGCATGCGCGTCGTCAAACTGCGGCCGATAGACGGGTTCGCCGCCGAGACTGCCGCCGCCTCGGTGATCTTCTCCGCCAGCCACTTCGGCCTGCCCGTCAGTACGACGCATGTCATCGCCGGCTCGGTCATGGGCGTGGGCGCGCGACAGCGGCTCTCGGCGGTCCGTTGGGGAGTCGCCGGCAACATGGTCGTGGCCTGGATCGTCACCGGCCCGATCACGGCGGCGCTGGCGGCGCTCATCACGCTGCTGCTGCGCGCCCTCGGCTTCTGACGTTTGCGCTTCCTGGCTCCGTATACTTGACTGAGCAGGTATGCTGTCTCTTGACGCGCGGAGAGGACATCGGCGCGCCAAATGCCCGGACGCCACGCTCGAAAGCCAGGAGGCGCGCGTGACACAGCCCACCGGCGCGACCGTTCCCGCGCCACCAGCCCCGCCTGTCAAGCGCGCCTCGCTCTGGCGCAATCGTGACTACATGCTTCTCTGGAGCGGGCAGACCGTCTCCTCCATCGGCAGCGGCGTCTCCGACCTGGCCTTTCCGCTGCTGATTCTCGCGCTCACCCATTCCCCCGCGCAGGCGGGAATCGCCGGTGGTCTGCGCACTCTTGCCTATGTCTGCTTCAGTCTCCCGGCCGGCGCGCTTGCCGACCGCTGGGACCGCAAGCGCATGATGCTCGTCTGCGACACGGGCCGCGCGCTGATCCTTGCAACCATCCCAATCGCCGCCGCGTTCGGCAGACTGACATTTCTCCAACTCTGCCTCTGCGCCTTTGGAGAGGGAACACTCTTCGTCTTCTTCAATCTCGCCGAGGTGGCCGCGCTGCCGCAGGTCGTCGCGCCGGAGGCTGTGCCCGCCGCGATGTCGCAGAACGCCGCGACGCAGGCCATCTCCGATCTGGTCAGCTCGCCGCTCAGTGGGCTGCTCTTCACCATCGGACGCGCGCTCCCGTTTTTGGCGGACGCGCTCTCGTACACCGCCTCCGTCGCCTCGCTCATGCTGATCCGCGCGAAGTTCCAGCGCCAGCGCGCCACCTCCGAGCGGCGGCAATTGCGGCGGGAGATCAAGGAGGGGATGGCGTTCCTGCTGCGACACCCCGTGATCGGGCCGATGTCCATTCTCAACGGCGTCAACAATTTCTTCTCCGGCGGGGCGCTGCTCATCATCATCGTGCTCTTGCAGCAGGAGCACACCTCCGCGCGGGGTATCGGCCTGATTCTGGGCATCAGCGGCGTCGGCGGCATCGTCGGCGCGCTCTTGGGCGACCCGGTGCAACGCCGCTTCCGCTATGGGCCAACGATCGCCGTCTTGATGTGGACCTATACTCTCATCTTCGCGCTGATGGCCCCGTTGCACGCGCCGGTCGAGATCGCGCTGCTGCTCATCGGTTGGTCCTTCCTGAATCCGCTCTACAACGTCGTCATCATCAGCTACCGCCTCGCCGCGACGCCCGACGAGCTACAAGGGCGCGTCAATAGCGTGGCGCGGCTGCTCTCCAACGCGCTTACCCCCGTCGGTCTCGCGCTCACCGGTGTGCTCTTGCAGCAGATCGGCACGGTCCCGACGATTTTAGTCGTCGTGGTAGGCAAGATGTTCGTCGTGCTGGCGGTCACGCTGCATCGCGGCATCCGCACGGCCCCGCGTATCGTGGCGGCGGGATAAAGCACAAGTTATATATTGCCCCGGCTCCCCACAAGTCCGCTCCTCTGGCCACGCGCGTCACCAGTGCTACAATAGATAGCCACTAGGGGCGAGTGGACTCCATGAGACGCGGCGCCACGGCGGCGAACCGCGTTCCCTCGACGACGGAGGAGCAGGCGATATGGGTCTGGCGTTGATTGTGCATGGCGGCGCGGGCGCGATGGCCCCGGAACGATACGCCGCCGCGCGCGAAGGCTGCCGTGACGCCGCGATGGCCGGATGGCGCGTCTTGCTGGCGGGCGGTAGCGCGACCGAGGCCGTGCAGGCGGCAATCATGGCGCTCGAGGATAATCCCGGCTTCAACTCCGGCACCGGCGCGGTGCTCACCGCCGACGGACGCGCGCAACTGGACGCCGGCGTCATGGATGGCGAGACGCTGGAGGTCGGCGCGGTCGCTGGAGTCGAGCGCATCAAGAATCCCATCGCGCTGGCTCGACTGGTCATGGACAGCCCACATGTTCTGCTGATTGGCGCCGGCGCCGAGCAGTTCGCCGTCGAGTCCGGCTTGGCGCTCTGCGACCCCAGCGAGCTCATCACGCAGGCGCAGTACGCCCGCTGGCAACGCGGCTACCGCGACGGCGACGACGCCAACGTTGACCCACTCGTCGGCTTCACGCCGGAGTCCGCGCCCGCTCCCCATAGCAACGGTCATAGCAAGGCGCATCGCGCGAAGGCCCGCGTAGATGGCGACCCAATCCACTCCGACGCGCACAAACACGGCACCGTCGGAGCCGTCGCCGTGGACAGCGTAGGACGAGTCGCGGCGGGCGCCTCCACTGGCGGCATCGGAGCGAAGTATCCCGGTCGCGTCGGCGACACCCCCATCGTCGGCGCAGGCTACTGCGCGGAGAACGGCCTCGGCGGCGTCTCCAGCACTGGCCACGGCGAGGACTTCGTCCGCCTGACGTTGGCGCGTCGGGCGCTTGACTACATCGCCGGCGGCATGTCGGCGCAGGCGGCGGCCACGGCGGCGATCCGCCTGCTCGGCGAGCGCGTGCATGGCGCGGGCGGCTTGATCCTGCTGGACGGCGCGGGGCGGGTCGGCTACGCCCGCAACACGACGACGATGGCCCACGCTTTCATGCTCGAAGGCATGTCCGAGCCGTTTGCCGGCGTCTAGCGGACCGGCTCGCCCCAGCCGCCGACCTGCTCCCAGACGGCGTTCATCGCCGGCCAGAGCGCCTCAGTGTCGCCGCTGGTTAGCGCGCTGATGAGCGCCGGCATGGCGTAGCCGCGCGCGGAGACGTCCGCCCAGATCGTGCGGTCACTCTCATACGGCCGTCGCTCGCGCAGGGCGATACGCATGGCGCAGGCGTAGGCGAACTCCCAGCCGTGGAAGGTGGCGCGCGGCGGGTCATTGGCGATGAGGCCGTTGCGCGCTTTGTTGCGGATCTCATACGCGTCCCACCAGCCCATTCGTAGCGCCACCTCGAAGTCCTCATCACGCAGGTCGTTCGCCACTGCTCGCACGCGCGCGAAATGGCCGCCGGGATCCCACAGGTCGAGATGGCAGCGGTGCTGATCGGCCTCGATCCCCACCTTCTCCGTCACACGCGAGGCCGCCCGCAGCATGCGCGACGCCGGCAGGATGTCGCACTGCCCCTGGACGCCGTGCATGAAAAACGGCTCGTAGGTCAGCTCCATCGTGTCGTCGGTCAGCAGCACGAGCTCGAGATCGGAGTACGGACCCGCCGCGCCATGCGCCACCGAGCCGTAACACGCGACGGCGAGCAGGTGTTCGCCTAGCTCCGCCCGCTTCCGCTCAGCGATGACCCGCGCCAGCGCGACGCGCCGCTCCGTCTCGTCCGCGCTCGCCATCGGCTGCTCGCTCATCGCTGGCGTCCTTTCATCAGGAACTTGGTGGGTGGCCTCATCCCCCAGTCCAAGCATATAGAGCGATCTTCCCGCGCGCCTGTCAGATTTCCCGGCCCATCCGCATGCCGTCGCAAGCTCATCCGCCGGCCGCGCTGAGGTTGCGCGTGTATATTCCCATGTGACACCTTTTCAGAGGAGAGCGATTTTCAGGCCTTGGGATATGGTGACGGCATGACCTACGCGGAGTTTCTCGCGCTGTTTCTGGCGCTGCCGCTGCTGGCGTTGGCGGCTATCCTGCGCCGTCGCCTGCTGAATCGGCGCTACCTCGCCATCACCGCGCTGCTGCTGGTCATCGCCCTTGCGTACATGGCCCCCTGGGACCACACCGCCGCCGTCTGGCAACTCTGGATCTGGGCGCCGGGCCGCACCTGGGGCGCGCGCATCTGGAACGTGCCGCCCGAAGAATACCTCTTCTGCCTCCTCGAAGCGCTGCTCGCCATCACCATTACCTTCGCGGCGCTGAGTGCGTGGGGAACGCCATCCACTCAGCCTACCCAGCTCGCGGAGGGGTCGCCCGCCGCTGAGGCCGAGGGAGCGACGCAGCCATGAGCCACTGGCCATATCTGCCCTTTCTGTTGATCTGGGCGCTGCCCGTGCTGGCGCTGCAATGGCTCGTCGGCGGCGTCTATCTCTGGCGGGAGCGTCGCCGCTGGGGCTGGATCGTGCTCAGTCTCGGCGCCTACTTCAGTGTTGCCGACGGCATCGCCATCCATGCCGGTGTCTGGCGCTTCGACAACCACGCGCTGCTGGGCCTCTGGCTTGGTCCCGTCCCGCTGGAAGAGGTCGCCTTCTACCTGCTGACGGTGGCGATGGTCGTCCAGGGGTTCGTCATTGCCTGGGCGGTCATGGAGGATCCGCACGCCGCGATGGACCGGTGGCGCGCTGGGCTACGACGCCTGCGCCGCGATGGCGGCGAGCGCTACCAGGCGGGCGTCTGGGCCATGCCGCTCGCGCTGGCGCCCGGCTTCGCGCTGGCGGCGCTTTTCAGCGTGCCGACGCCGATGGAACCGCTCACCGAGAGCGTCATGCAGCTCACCCCCGTCAGCCTGGCGAATGTTCTGCTCGGCGCGCTAGGAGGCTTCGCGCGCGTGGCGGCGCTGCTCGGCGCCATCGCCATCACGCTGCCCATCGGTGGACTGCTCGGCCTCTGCGCGCCCGCTCCCGCACACAACGATGCGCAGGCGAGTGACGCCGAGGATGCGCCGCGATGGCTCCCCTGGTTGATTACCGCGACATTCGCCCTCGTCTGCGCCATCCCCCTCGCCGCCAATACGCCCTACACGGCCGAGCGCATCGCCGCCCTGCTCAGCGCGCTCGCCGTCGTTCCCGCCCTCGCGCTCACACTGCGCTTCCACGCGAAGGTGTCCTCACCTCCTGCCTCCCCGCTGCGCGTTGACGCCGGCTCCGTGGACCTCACCCCCTGTCCCCCTCTCCCGCGAGGAGAGGGGGAACCGGAGCAGTCCTCACCCCCTATCCCCCTCTCCCTGCGGGGCGAGGGGGAACCCAGCCCGGCCGGATCGTCGTTCGCTCCCCTTCCCCTCGGGAG